>WQUG01000070.1 GCA_009785855.1 Actinomycetes bacterium | reverse complement strand
TCGCGAAGAGCTTCTGGAAGAAGTCCGCTGTCTCCTGACAGACCGAGGCCACGACCGTCGCCGACGGCAGGCCGCGACTGACCTCTTCAGCGTGGTTCGGGCCGGAAAGCCCGGCGATACGCTGCGGATGACCGAACTCCTCTTCCAGGACCTGGGTCATCAGAAGCGAGGTATCGTCTTCGATGCCTTTGCTCAGGATGATGACGGGGGTCTCGTCATCCATATCCGGCGCCAGGGCGTGAGCGGTCGCGCGCACGCCGACTGACGGAGTGACCATCACCACTCCCGCTGCCCCCTTAAGCGCTTCTGAGAGTATGCTCGTCGCCTGGACGCGCCGCGAGAACCCGACATCGGGTAGATAGACGGGGTTGCGATGATCTGCGTTGACCGCGGCAGCGATCTCAGGCTCGCGGGCCCAGAGCGCGACCTCATGACCTTGTCTGTCCAAGAGCCAGGTGATCGCGGTCCCCCAGGACCCTGCTCCGATGACGGCGATGCGCATCCTACGTTCCTCTCTTCTGCCCGAACAGCTTGTTCTCTGCGCCAGCGCGCAGACGGACGATGTTACTACGATGTAACCATATAACGAAGATCATCGCCGCGACCGAGAAGATGATGAACGGTAAATAAGGGTAGAAGAAGGCCATCGTCGGCGGCAGCAGGACGGCGATCGTCAGCGAGGCGACCGAGACGTAGCGCGTGATGATGACCAGGAGGATGAAGACCGGCACGAGTATCGGCAGAAGCCGCGGCAGCATCGCGATCACGATGCCACCGGTCGCTGCCATCGCCTTGCCGCCCGCAAAACCGATGTAGGGAGAAAAGGCATGTCCCACGATGACGGCGACAGCGGACACGACCAGCGCCCAGTGCGCCACCTCTGCAGGATAGCCGCCGACGGCGTAGGCCGGACGCACGAGCGGAGAGAGCGCCGCGTAGAACTGCGGCGTGCAGCCCTGGGGGATGAGCAGACGCGCCAGATAGATGGCGCCTGCGCCCTTCAGCGCGTCAAGTATCAGTACGGCGATCCCGGCCGGCCAGCCGAAGCTGCGCAGGGCGTTGGTGGTACCGAGGTTGCCCGAGCCAAGCTCGCGGAGGTCACGGCGGAAGAACAGCTTGCCGACGATGAGCGAGAAGGGGATGCCCCCGAGCAGATAGCAGACGAGGGCCAACAGGACGAACCCAAGCCAGAGCGGAAGAGGCAGCTGCGTCAGCATGGGCGTACTCACTCCCCCTTCTTCTTGAACTTGAGCCGCACCGGCGTACCGCTCAGATCGAAGGCCTCGCGCAGGCGGTTCTCCAGATAGCGCCGGAAGCTCTCGTCGACGAGCTGCGGGAAGTTGCAGAAGAAGGTGAAGCCCGGCGGGGCGCTGTGGGTCTGCGTCACATAGTTCAGGCGCAGGGTCTTGCCCTGCTTGTTCACGGTATGACCGAAGTCGCGCAGCTCGGTGAGCAGGCGGTTGAGCGCGCTGGTGCTGATCTGCTGCTGATAACGCTCGCAGACCGCCGCGACCGTGTCGAGCACCGCTTCGACCCCGCGTCCGGTCAGCGCAGAGATCCGGATCACGGGCGCCCAGGACACGAAGTCCAGACGGTCTTCGAGGCGCGCGAGGAGTTCTTCACGCTGCTCTGCTTCCCCGTGCAGAAGATCCCACTTGTTGACGGCGACCACAAGCGCACAGCCCCGATCGGTCGCGAAGTTCACGATGCGCTGATCCTGGTCGGTGAGTCCGACCGAGGCGTCGATGAGGAGCACGGCGACGTCGGCGCGCTCCAGCGCTCGCATGGCGCGCACGAAACCGTAGTACTCGACGTCGTCGGTGATCAGTCCCTTGCGGCGCAGGCCTGCCGTGTCGATCAGGGTGTAGGGACGATCCTTGAAGGTGATGCGCGAATCCAGGCTGTCGCGCGTCGTACCCGCCACGGCGCTGACCATCGAGCGTTCGGCGCCCACCAGGCGGTTGGAAAGCGTCGACTTACCTGCGTTGGGACGCCCGAGCAAGGCGACCTTGACGCTGTCGTCTTCGGGCGCTTCATCGACCGCAGAGGGGAGCGCGTCCATGATCAGGTCGAGCAGGTCGCCGGTGCCGTTGCCGTGGGTGGCAGAGACCGGGACCGGATCGCCAAGTCCCAGCTGGTAGAAGGCCCAGGTCTCGGTGAGCGAACCGGGCGTGTCGACCTTGTTGACAACGAGTATCACGGGTTTGCGCGCCCGTTTGATGAGACGGGCGACCTCTTCGTCTTCTGTGGTCACGTCGGCGCGCCCGTCGACCAGGAACAGGACCAGCTCCGCCTCATCTATGGCCATCTGAGCCTGCGCCTTGATCCCGAGCTGGAACTCATCGCTGGAGCCGATCTCGATGCCGCCGGTATCAACGAGCAGGAAGGAGCGCCCGTTCCACTCTGCCTGGGCATAGCTGCGATCCCGCGTGACGCCCGCGCGGGCATGCACGATGGCGTCATCGGAGCGTGACAGGCGGTTGACGAGCGTCGACTTGCCCACATTGGGACACCCGACCACGGCGACGAGGGGAAGCCGGGCGCTCACGCAAGCTCCCGGATGGTAGCGGCGAGCGCCGCTGCGGTCGGCTTGAAGAAGCAGAGCTTCGCGCGCGTACGCGCACAAAGCTCTGCTTCTGTCATACCGTCAAGCGTCAGTCCTTCAGCGTTGAATATCACCCGAGGGATCAGATAGGTCGTCGGAAGCGCAGCGCGCTCATGGTCGTAGGCGATCGCGCGTTCGATATCGGAGGCGCCGAGCAGGGCCGTGACGTTGACGGTGCCTCCAAGGAAGTCGTTTCTCACGGGCAAGAGGCGGATCTTGCCTCCTGCGCCCATCGCTGAGAGTGCGCCCAACAAGGTGTCACGGATCAGCTCGCCACAGACCAGGGTGAAGGCTTCGGACTGCTCGGGGACCTGCGCCAGAGCCTTCTGGAGGAGCGGCAGCTGCTCCTTGAAGTCTTCGACGAGGCCCCAGACCATACCGATGCCGTTCTCGTACTGCGGAAATCCGCCGTAGTACTTCGCAAGAGGAAAGGGCGCCTGAGCCGTGATGTAGAACTCGTCTGCCAGATATACCCAGTCGATACCCCGGGCCTTCTCTTCGGCGAACTGATAGCGCTGGACCTGCTCGATGACCCGGGCCGCGTCAAGCGGGTCGCGCCAGTCGGAGCCGGGATCCTGCGCGTACTTCGTCCAGGCGACCGGCACGATGCCGACGCTTCTCACCTGCGCTTTGCGCTGTGGTTCTGCCAGCCAGCGCAGCGTTCGATCAAGGGCCTCGCCGTCGTTGACGCCGGGCACGAGCACGATCTGGATGTGGACCTCGATGCCCGCGGCAAGCAACGCCTCCAGGACCTCGATCCCGCGGGCTTGATGCTTCCCGATGAGCTTGGCGCGCAGCTTTGGGTCTACGGCGTGCAGGGAGACCTGCAAGGGTGAGATATGTTGTTCGATGATGCGCGCGACTTCCGTGTCATCAAGGTTGGTCAGCGTCACGAAGTTGCCCTGCAGGAACGAGAGACGATAGTCGTCATCGCGGACATATAGCGAAGGTCTCAAGCCCTCAGGCAGCTGCTTCATGAAGCAGAAGGAGCAGTCGTTGCGGCAGGTCTTGAGGCCGTCGAAGAGCGGGTCGGCCAGCTCGATGCCCCAGGGCTGGCCCTGGACGCGCTCCAGAACGAGACTGCGCTGCTCGTCCGAGTCGTCAGCGACCGTGACTTCGACGCGCGGGCCATCGCTGTACCAGTGCCAGTCGAGACTGTCGCGAAGCGCGACGCCTTCAGCAGCGATGAGTCGGTCGCCGACTTTCAGGCAGCCACGTTCGGCGGGGCTGTCCGCCTCGATGCCGATGATCGTGTTGCCCGGTGTCTCAGCTGCGCCAGAGCGCTCGTAGAGCTTCATGCGCAGAGCTCCCGGATACGCGCAACGACCGCATCAAGGTGTTCTGCCGGCGTCGAGGCCCCCGCCGTCACGCCGACCTGCGCGACCTC
>WQUG01000069.1 GCA_009785855.1 Actinomycetes bacterium | reverse complement strand
GTTCTGTCACCGCCTAGGCGCTCTGCTCGCAGCGCGCCAGGAGGTAGGCGTAGTACTCGTCGACGTCGGCCTGGATCTGCTCCAGCAGAGCCTCGTTGCCCGGCTTGAACAGGTGCTTGAAGCGGCCCTGCGTCTTGAGGAACTCGACGACCGGGGTCAGACCCTGCTTGGTCTTGGCCGGCATGGTCATGCGCCAGACGCCGTTCTCGATCTCGAAGCTGGGCCAGAAGCCGGTCTCGACCGCCAGGCGCGAGAGCGCCGTGGTCTGCGAGGCGTCGCTTCTCCAGCCACGCGGGCAGGGCGCCAGGACGTTGAGGAAGGCCGGACCTTCCACGGCAAAGGCCTTCGTCGCCTTCTTGACCACGTCTTGCCAGTAGCCGATCGAGGCCTGCGCCACATAGGGGATGCGGTGATCGGCCATGATGCTCGTCAGGTCCTTGCGGCGCTGAAGCTTGCCCGGCTGGGCGCTGCCGACCTCAGAGGTCGTCGCCCAGGCGTACTGCGGGGTCGCTGAACTACGCTGGATACCCGTGTTCATGTAGGCGCCGTTGTCGTAGCACACGTAGACCATGTTATGGCCGCGCTCCATCGCGCCGGACAGCGCCTGGAAGCCGATGTCGTAGGTGCCGCCGTCGCCGCCAAAGGCCACGAACTTCAGCTCGCGGTCCGCGTCGATCTTGCCCTGGCGTTTGAGCGACTTGAAGGCCGACTCGACGCCGGCGATCGTGGCCGCGGAGTTCTCGAAGGCGTTGTGGATGACCGAGCCCTGCCAGGCGCCATAGGGATAGATCGTCGAGGACACCTCGAGGCATCCGGTCGAGACCGCAGAGACGACCTCGGCGTCGCCGGCGCCCATGAGCACCTGGCGTACCGCGATCGACGCGCCGCAACCGCCGCAGAGGCGATGCCCGCCGCTCAGGCGCTCGGGCAATTGGGTGAGTTCTTTGATAGTTGCCATGTCACTCCTCCTAATCGATACCCAGATACGTCAGACCTGGGTCAGCAGCGCCGGAAAGTGACGCCTCAAGATCGTCGTACACGTGCCGGAAGTACTCGAGCTTCACATCCGCGCCGCCCAGACCGTAGATGTAGCGACGGATCTGGGGATGCAGGTCGTGAGCGTAGAGCGCGGCCATCGTATCGAGCGCGAGCGGGCCCGCGAACGACCCGAAGCTATCCGAGCGGTCCATGATCGCGACCGCCTTCGCGCGGGAAAGCGCGGCGGCGAGCTCTGCCGTCGGGAAGGGGCGATAGGTCCGCAGCTTGACGATGCCGACCTTGCGTCCGCTGGCGCGCAGATCGCGCGCGACCGTGCGGGCATTGCCGGCGGCGCTGCCAAGGATGACGATGACCAGATCGGCGTCTTCCAGACCGTAGCCCTCCACATGATCGTAGGGGCGTCCGGTGATCGCAGCCCACTCGTCGGCGATGGTCTTGATGGAGGCCAGCGCACCATCAGCGGCCACGCGTTGGGCCGCCTTGATCTTCATGTAGGTGTTGCCCAGGTTGGCGAAGCCGCCGACCATGATGGGCTCGCGGTCGAGCAGCGCATGCTCCGGCTTCCAGGTCCCGACGAAGTCCTTCACGACCGCGTCGTCGACCACCTGTGCGCGCGCGATGGCGTGGGTGGTGATGAAGCCGTCGAGCGTGGGCATGACGGGCAGGAGGTTGGCCTCCGCGATGCGTGGCGCGATGATCGTCTGATCGTAGGCCTCCTGGGCGCTCTCTGCGAAAAGGATCACCCAGCCGGTGTCACGCGCGCCCATGACGTCGCTGTGGTCGCCGTGGATGTTGATCGGGGCGGACAGCGCGCGGTTCGCGTTGACCATGACGATGGGCAGGCGCAGGCCCGAGGCCACGAAGAGCTCCTCGTACATGAGCGCAAGGCCCTGGCTGCTCGTCGCCGTGAAGGTGCGGGCGCCGGCAGACGAGCTGCCGATGCAGGCCGACATCGAGCTGTGCTCGGACTCGACCGTGACGAACTCGGTCGTGACCTTGCCCGCCGCGACGAACTTCGCGAACTCTTCGACGATGGTCGTCTGCGGAGTGATCGGGTAGGCGCAGATGACGTCCGGCTCGATCTGGCGATAGGCTTCGGCGACGATGCCGTTACCGGTCGCAGCTATCGTTCTCTGTTCTGTGGCCATGTCTACACCTCCGGATTCATCGTCGAGGGCTGAGCTGCCTCGTCAAGGACGGGGCCTTCGCTGCATTTGACTTCGTCGCAATGCTCGGGCAGCAGACGCAGCGCCTCGAAGCGGCACTCCGTGACGCAGACGCCGCAGCCCTTGCAGTGGTCAAGATCGATGCCGACCATCTGCCCGTCTTGCAGCTTGATCGAGCTGTCCGGGCAGTTCACCCAACAGATCAGGCAGTTCGTGCACTTGTCCTTGTCCCAGAGCGGGCGCATGCTGCGCCAGCTGCCGGTGATGTACTCAACTGCCTTGCCGCCGGCCAGAGCGCACATCCCCACGGGGAACTCCTCCGGCGTCCAGTTCTCGTAATCGCTGACGTCCCAGTTGTTACTACTCACTACGCACCTCCTCATACGCGCGATCGACGCTCGCGAGGTTGGCGTCGATCATCTCTTGGGCGAACTTCTTGCCGAAGGTCTTGACGAGCTGACCTTTGATGGAATCCGGCGCAACGATGGGCCGCACCTTGGAGAGTGCGCCCACGATCGGGGTGTTGGGGATGTCGCGGCCGATCGTGTCGACGGCGATCCCGCTGGCGTCGACCGTCGCCAGCGTCACGGAGGACGGCAGCGCGGAGAGCTCGTCAGCGCGCAGCTCCTCGGGCGTGCGCATCGTGTTGATGATGACGGCGCCTTCGGGGTTCATGCCTTCGGCGACGTCTTCGACCTTGAGCAGGGTCTCATCCAAGACGATGACCACATCCGGGTGCTCGATGTTGTTGCAGACTTCGATGGGCTCGGTCGATACGCGGGTATAGGCTTTGAGCGGGGCGCCCGTGCGCTCGGGACCGTACTCCGGCATCGCCTGGAGGTACTTGTCCTCGTATAATGCTGACTCGGCGACGAGCTTGGCCGCAGTGACCGCCCCCTGCCCTGCGCGCGCGTGCCAACGGATCTCAGTTAACGTAGCAGACATCGCGATCCTTTCTCACGAGGGGATAGAAGCGCTGCGCAAGGGCGCAACGTAGGTTCTCATTGTACTGGAAAACCGGAGCAATGACGGAAGTTTTCTATAAGTTTTCTGGGGACTCTCGACGTTTGCTGGCTAGGCGCCGTGGAGCGTGGCGGCCTATGGCGCCGCGAGCTCCACGGGAACAGCGCCAGCCGGCGTCTAGAGCTCCCTGCGGGCTTCCAGGGCGCGGCCCAGGGTGACCTCGTCGGCATACTCCAGATCGCCACCGACCGGCAGACCGCTTGCGATGCGCGTCACGCGGATCCCGCCGAGCGGCTTGATGAGGCGCGCCAGGTAGGTGGCGGTCGCCTCCCCCTCGACGTTGGGGTTGGTCGCAAGCACGACTTCTGCGATGTCAGGCTCGGCGCCGAGGCGCTCCATGAGCTCGCGCACGCGCAGTTGGTCGGGGCCGATGCCGTCAGTCGGAGAGATCGCGCCATGCAGCACGTGATAGTAGCCGCGAAACTCGCCCGTGCGCTCGATGGCGCCCACATCGCGCGGCTCCTCGACCACCGCGAGCAGCGTCGCGTCACGATCGGGGTTCGCGCAGATCGCGCAGAGCTCGCCGGTCGCGAAGTCGAAGCAGCGCGGGCAGAAATGGACGCACTCGCTGACCTCGACCAGCGCATCCGCGAAGCGCTTGACGTCGGCAGGGTCGCCGTCAAGCAGGTGGTAGGCGATGCGTTGAGCGCTCTTGGGGCCGACGCCGGGCAGGCGTTCGAGCTCGTCGAGCAGCTTCTGGATGGGCAGCGGATAGTTCATGGACAGCCGGGGCTCACATCAGGCCCGGGATGTCAGGCAGGTCCATTCCGCCGGTCACGCTGTTCATCTTCGATGCGGCAAGCTCTGCCAC
>WQUG01000068.1 GCA_009785855.1 Actinomycetes bacterium | reverse complement strand
CGAACTTGAGAAGATGAGCCTGGCTGACTTCACGTCGCGCCTCGACATGACCGGCACCGGCGTCGAGGGCGTGATTCGCAGTGGTCAGACCCTGGATGGCGTCATGGTCGGCCAGGTGCTCACGCGCGACCCGCATCCCAACGCTGACAGCTTATGGCTCTGCAAGGTCGACATCGGCGCTGGTGAGCCCCTGCAGATCGTCTGCGGCGCGCAGAACTTCGAAGCCGGCGACAAGGTCCCGGTCGCCACGGTCGGAGCGACTCTGCCCGACGGTGTGGTGATCAAGAAGTCGAAGCTCCGCGGCGTCGTGAGCTATGGCATGAACTGCTCGGCGCGCGAGCTCGGGGTGGGCGATGAAGCCGATGGCCTGCTGATCCTGGCGTCAGACGCGCCGGTGGGCGCTCCCTTCGCGCAGTACTACGGCCTGGGAGACATCATCCTGGACCTTGAGATCACGCCGAACCGCCCTGACTGCCTGTCGATGCGCGGCATCGCGCGAGAGTTCGGCGCGATCTTCGGCGTCGAGGCGGCGCCGACCCCTGCAGGCGTCGTCGAGGAGGCAGGCGAGCCGATCGAGACGGCGGTCACCGTGCGCGTCGACGAGCCCGATCTCTGCCCGCGCTATACCGCCCGCGTCATCTACGGCGTCAAGGTCGGCCCCTCGCCGGCCTGGCTGGCCGCCCGGGTCGAGGCGGCCGGCGCGCGCAGCATCAACAACGTGGTCGACATCACGAACCTCGTCATGTTCGAGACCGGTCAGCCGCAGCATGCCTTCGACCTCGACACGATCACGAAAGATGACTCCGGTCGCGCCGCGGTCATCGTGCGGCGCGCCAGGCAAGGCGAGCAGATGACGACGCTGGACGGTCAGGAGCGCGTCCTTATCCCCGACAACCTGCTCATCGCCGACCCTGCCGGTCCGATCACGCTCGGCGGCGTCATGGGCGCCGAACACACCGAGATCAGTGACGCGACGACCAACGTCTTTCTGGAGGCCGCCATCTTCGATCCTGAGGCGACGAGCCGTACTTCGCGGCGCCTGGGCCTGCTCTCGGAGTCCTCGATGCGCTACGAGCGCGGGGTCGACCGGACCTTCACGCCGGCAGCGCTCGACCGCGCGGCGGCGCTGATGGCCCAGATCGCGGGGGGCACGGTCGCTCCGGGTATCATCGACGTCTATCCCGAGCCCTACGAGGCGCCCCGCCTCACGCTGCGCCACGAGCGCCTGTACGCGCTGGTCGGCGCCGATATCCCCTTCGAGGACTGCTTCGAGATCCTGCGGCGCCTTGAGCTCGATCCGGTCGCAGACAGCGCAGATGGCACGATCACCGTGACCATCCCGGCCTTCCGCCCCGATCTGGAGCGCGAGGTCGATCTCATCGAGGAGGTCCTGCGCCTCTGGGGTATGGACAAGGTCACGGCGGTCCTGCCCGGGGCAGGTGCTCACGGCGGCGGACTGACCCGCGAGCAGAAGCTCGAGCGCAGCGTCGGTCAGATCCTGCGCGCGAGCGGCGTAAGCGAGACGATGACCCTGCCCTTGGGCGATCCGGCCGACTACGCGGCTGCTGAAAGGACGCCCACGGCGGACCGTCCCTTCGTGCAGCTCCATAACCCCATGTCATCTGAGCAGTCCATCCTGCGCGAGTCGCTGCTTCCGAACTTGCTCCACAGCGTTGCTTACAACCTTGCCCATGGGGTGAGTAACGTGCAGCTCTATGAGATCGGCACGGTGTTCACGACGGCTCCCGGACGCCGGCTCCCGCGCGAACGTAAGCGCGGCTGTGTGGTCCTGGCAGGGGCCTGGCGTGACGCCGGCTGGAACGATCCGGCGGTACCGCTCGACTTCTTTGACGCCAAGGGCATCTACGAGAACCTCAGTCGCGCACTCCACATCACGAAGCTTCGCTTCCAGGCACCAAAAGACGACGCGAGCTACCCCTGGCTGCAGCCGGGCCGCATCGCGGAGGTCCAGCTCGGCGGCAGCGTGGCCGGCGTGGTGGGCGAGGTGCACCCGGAGCTCCTGGCGCACTATGACATCGACCTCCCGGTGAGCGTTTTCGACTTCGACCTGGGTAAGTTCATCAAAGCCGCGCGCGCCGACCTCGAGCTGGTCGCGCCCCCGCGCTATCCCGGCATCAGGCTCGACGTGGCGCTGGTCGTTGATGAGGAGGTCAGCGCTCAGACGCTTGCGAGCCGCATCACCGCGCTGGGGAAGAAGACCCCGCTTGCCTCTGTTGAGCTCTTCGATGTCTACACCGGCAAGGGCGTCGAGGCGGGCAAGAAGTCGCTTGCCTTCCATCTGTTCTATGTCGACTATGAGCGCACGCTCTCGACCGAGGAGGTCGAGGCACAGCACGGAAAACTGGTGCAGGCGCTTCAGGACCAGACAGGGGCACAGCTCCGGGGCTGATGCATATTTTATTGTGTGCTTTGTATAGAGTTTTTGGTAGCCATAGGTAACTCTCGGTAACATGATGGCATATTTTCATGCGTGAGGAGATCCAGGAGGACGCGATCCCCGCTGGAGCGAAGGAGGCCAGTCATGGACCAGCCTATCCACGTCTACTCAGAGATCGGACCGCTCAAGACGGTCTTGCTCAAGCGTCCGGGACGTGAGATCGAGAAGCTCATGCCCGACTATCTGGAGCGCCTGCTCTTCGATGACATCCCCTTCCTGCCCGTCGCGCAGAAAGAGCACGACGGTTTCGCGCAGATCCTGCGCGATCAGGGCGTCGAGGTGCTCTATCTTGAGAACCTTTCCGCCGAGGCGCTCGATGCCGAAGACGGTCTGCGCGAGCGCTTCGTCGACGATATCCTGCGCGAGTCGTCTGCGACGGTCGGCGGTTACGAGGACTTCGTGCGGGAGTACTTGCTCTCACTTGATTCTCATGCGCTGGTCGATACGATCATGACGGGCCTGCGCAAGGTCGACGTCGGTGGCCGCGGTAATCAGGGTCTGCAGGACCTGATGGAGCGTCGCTATCCCTTCTACCTGGACCCGATGCCCAACCTCTACTTCACGCGCGATCCAGCCGCGAGCATCGGCAGCGGCATGACGATCAACCGCATGATGATGGCGGCGCGTCGCCGCGAGTCGCTCTTCATGCGCTATGTACTCAAACATCATCCGCGCTTCGCGCCCCATGACGTGCCGATCTGGCTCGATCGCGATCAGCACTACAACATCGAGGGTGGCGACGAGCTGGTCCTGTCGCGCGAGACCATCGCGGTAGGCGTCAGCCAGCGGACCTCGGCGCCGGCGATCGAGAACCTCGCGCGCAACCTTTTCAGCCAGCAGGACATCATCAAGCGTGTTCTGGCGCTTGAGATCCCTGAAACGCGGGCCTTCATGCACCTCGATACGGTCTTTACGATGGTCAACTACAACCAGTTCACGGTTCATCCCGCGATACTGACGAGCGACGGTCAGATGAACGTCTTCGTTATCGAGGCCGATGAGGATTCGCCGCGCGGCCTGTCGTTTGACCATACGACCGATCTTGAGGGTACCCTGAAGAAGTATCTGCATCAAGACGAGCTCGACCTGATCCCCTGCGGCGGCGGCGACCCGGTGATCGCGGCACGCGAGCAGTGGAACGACGGGAGCAACACGCTGGCGGTCGCCCCGGGAGTCGTTGTCACCTACGATCGCAACGTCGTGAGTAACCAGGTCCTGCGCGAGCATGGTATGACCGTTCTGGAGCTTCATGGCTCCGAGATCAGTCGCGGCCGTGGCGGTCCCCGGTGCATGTCGCAACCGATCATCCGCGAGGACATCGACTTGTAGGACACAGAGAGGATCGGGGGCGAACTTCCGCCCCCGATCCTCTCAAGGCATTCAGAGAAGAGAGAAAGAAGGCAAGGATATGGCAGATCCACGGAAAGACTTCAAGGGGCGCAGCTTCCTGAAAGAGGTCGATTTCACGAAAGACGAGTTCGTAACGCTGATCGATTTCGCGGCGGAGCTCAAAGCAGCCAAAAAGGCGGGGCAGCCCCATCGCTACTGCGAGGGCTTGAACATCGCCCTGCTCTTCGAGAAGAGCTCGACGCGCACGCGCTGCGCCTTCACGGTCGCCGCGATCGACCTGGGCATGCACCCGGAGTATCTGGGCGCAGGCGACATCCAGCTCGGCAAGAAGGAGACCACGGAGGACACCGCCAAAGTGCTCGGCCGCATGTTCGACGCCATCGAGTTCCGGGGCTTCTCTCAAGATGACGTCGAGGACCTCGCGCAGTACTCCGGCGTGCCGGTCTACAACGGCCTGACGGACAAGTGGCATCCCACGCAGATGCTCGCCGACTTCCTGACCGTCAAGGAGGTCTTCGGCAAGCTCGACGGCGTCACGCTCACCTTCATGGGCGACACGCGCAGCAACATGGCGCACTCGCTGCTCGTTGCGGGCCTGAAAGTCGGCTTGAACATCCATCTCTGCGGACCGGCGGAGCTCCACCCGGCGCCCGAGATCGTCGAGCTGGCGAAGCAGACGGCGGCCGAAGGCGGCGGCGAGTTCCTGATCACCGACGACCCGGCCGAGGCGGTGCCGGGCTCAGACGTCATCTACACCGACGTCTGGGTCTCGATGGGCGAGGAGGACAAGTTCGCCGAGCGTATCGCGCTGCTCACGCCCTATCGCGTGACCGCCGACATCATGAAGATGACGGGCAAGCCCGACGCCATCTTCCTGCACTGCCTGCCGGCCTTCCACGACACGAACACGGTCTATGGCCGCCAGATAAAAGAGCAGTTCGGCATCGACTGCATGGAGGTCACCGACGAGGTCTTCCGCAGCAGCGCCAGCCACGTCTTCGATCAGGCGGAGAACCGCATGCACACGATCAAGGCGGTCATCGCCGCCACGTTAGGTAAGTATTAGACTGCGGACTTGGAGGTATCATGACAAGCGATACAAAGAAGGTTGTCGGTCTCGGCGGGTTAGTAGCACTCGTTGTCGGCGCTATGGTCGGCACGGGCGTGTTCGATCTCCCGAAGAACATGGCAGAAGGGGCGGGAGGGCTGGCGATCATCATCGCCTGGGTCATCACGGCTGTTGGGATGCTTGCGCTGGGCTACTCTTTCCTTAACCTTTCGAACCGAAGGCCTGAGCTCGAGGGCGGTGTCTTTAGCTACGCGCGAGAAGGTTTCGGTGAGTTCTGGGGCTTCAGCAACGCCTGGGCATATTGGTTGAGCGCGCTTCTTGGGAACGTAGCCTATGCAGTCGGCCTCTTGTCTGCGGTCCAATACTTTCTTCCTGATAGTATCAAGATCTTTGCAGGGACGGGACCGACCATTCTGGGTATCGTTGTTGCGTCGGTGGTCCTCTGGCTGGTGCAGATGTTGATCGTAGCTGGAGTAAAACAGGCAGCGTTCGTGAACATCGTCGTGACGATAGCAAAAGCCATCCCACTGATCTTGTTCGCTATCTGTGTGGTCTTCGCTTTCAATTTCCATACGTTTTCCGCGAACTTCCTCGGGGGCCTGAAATCGATCTCCTGGGCTGCTGATGTCGGTAAAATGCCCTCCATCCTCACTCAGGTGAAATCAACGATGATGGCGACGCTCTGGTCTTTCATCGGTATCGAAGGCGCTGTGTTGTTCAGCTCGCGCGCGCGTAACAAGAAGGATGTTGGTAAAGCGACGATAATCGGTCTCTTGGGCGTAATCGTGCTGTATATGATCTTCACGATCAGTTCTCTTGGCGTCATGTCTCAGGCGAACATTGCCGCCATAGACTCGTTCCCGGCAACGGCAACGATCTTGAAGACGATCGTGGGAAACTGGGGGGCGGCAGTCATCAACGCAGGCGTCATCATCTCGATCTCTGGTGCTTGGCTTGCGTGGACTCTGTTCGGTACTGAGACGCCTTATCTGGCAGCGAAGCAAGGGCTCTTCCCGGCTATCTTCGGTAAGCTGAACAAACGGGATACGCCGGTGTTCTCCCTGACGCTTTCGACTATCATCGTGCAGGTCTTCCTCGTGTTGGTCTATTTCGCGATCAGCGCCTATAAGTTCGGCTACACCATGTGCTCGTCTGCTATCTTGCTTCCGTACGCCTTCAGTGCGTTTTTCCAAGTGAAGTATATGATCAAGACGAGAGATATCACCAAGGGTCGTGTTGCTCAGATAGTGATCGGACTTATCGCCAGTCTCTATGCGATCTGGCTGCTGTATGGGGCGGGCCTTTCAGTCATGGCCTTCACCTGCCTGCTCTTCATCCCGGGGGTCATCGTCTTCATCGTCCACCGGATAAAGCAGGGTTTCAAACCGGTCATGAAGATATATGAGTGGGTCTTCGCGACAGCGCTCAGCGCCTTGGGAGTCTGGGGCCTGATCATGGTGCTCAACGGGTCCTTGGAGCTGTTCAGTTCGTTCTAGGAGCACTGATTCTGCTGTGAAAGGGACCCGCTGTTTTCAGCGGGTCCCTTGTTGTTATATAGTTATTTCACATGAGGATGACACGAAGATATCGAACTACCATCATCGCTGCAGTGCTTGTACTTGGGGCATCTGTAGCGTTCTACTTCCTTCAAGGAACAGGTCTGGAAAGCCTGGTTGTTGCCGTTACGGCTGTGATCGGTGCAGTCGCTATCTGGTTCCAGACGCGCCGCTCGAAAGATATGGCCGAAGGTGAATTCATCCTGGCATTGAACAGTGAGTTCGCAGGCAACGAGGATATCAGGATGATCCTGAAAAAACTCTATACCAATGAAAGGATCCAGGAAGAAGACAGGGTTGCCCTGATCGCATACCTGACGTTTTTTGAAACGATGTATCTTCTGATCAGACGCGACGTTTTGGATATCGCCCTGTTAGATGACCTGTTCCGCGAGAGGTATGTTCTTGCCATAAACAACAAGGACTGCCAACAACTCGAGATCATCACTGATGCTATCAGTTATAGCAACTTGTATACTTTAGATCATCTCTGGACTTCGTATCGGACCAAGCATCATATCGTAGGACTGGAAAGTAGGCTTGCGTCTGATAATCCGGATTACGATGACTTCGTGCGCTGAAGATGACAGGCCTTTGTTTCGGCTTTCAACACAGGCTGATGCACGCACTGTTCAACAAGTCATGAGAGCTGCTGCCATTACTGTTCCAGATGGCGAATACATCGTTGACGATCTCTGCGACATTATGAGATGGTGCGCTTCAGGGCCTGAAAGTTTCGGGCTCTTGTTTGAGCCAGATGGAGAACTCACAGCTTTCATCATCGCACGGTTCCCGAGAGATGGAGCTGACAATCTTGGCCGCGATATCAAGATCGCTGATGCAGAGCTCTCCAAAGTGGTCCATATGGAATCAGTCGCCGTGCTGCCAGAGTATCGTGGACAAGGTCTTCAAAGGAAACTCGTGCAGCGAGCAGAGTCAAGGGCGAAAAAGGAAGGCGCTGTCTATTCGATGTGCACTGTCGATCCAAGAAACAGCATCAGCTTGGATAACTTCAAAGAGCTCTCCTACCAGGTAGTTGCTGAGAAACCGAAGTACGGCGGCCACGATCGCCTCATCCTCTACAAGAGACTCGATTAAGAGGGATAATGCCCTGCGGCCTATTCGGAGGCCGCCTGTTTGTTTTCGGATAGATGCCTCTCGGGGTATGTGGGGGAGCTCGGCCAGCGGCGATTCGGAAGGTTGCAGCAAAAGCTCTGAACCCTGTCCGAGAATCACGATTTAAAGACATTTCCTGTCTGAAAACTACGGTTGTACGACAATCGGGACGAAATCAGCGCCAGATCTGGGTTTAAATGTCGTTTTATCGTGATTCTCGGACAGAGATGGGCGCGCTCGCCGCAAGTGCGACTGGTCGCACACTCGGCTCCGCTCGCCAGCGCGCGCGATATCTATCGTTGCTCATCGCCCGTTCGAACTTCTTGTGCCATACTGGAAACAGACATCTCAAGCAGGAACGTGTGACAGAGGGGTCAGCCCCCTTTGTCACACTTTCAAGCAGGAAAGGACTCCTCCGCGATGGACACGAAGACACATCTGACCGCGCTGCTCACTGACGCCGTCGCGGCTGCCAGGACGGACGGCTCGCTGGCCCTGGACGCGCTCCCGACCATCGAGCTGGAGCGCCCGCGCGACCCGTCCCATGGCGACTGGGCAAGCCCGGTCGCCCTGCGTCTGGCCAAAGAAGCGGGACGTGCCCCCCGTGAGATCGCCCAGGTCATCGTCGACCATCTGCCGGCCGACCCCGACCTTGCTGCCACCGATATCGCCGGTCCCGGCTTCATCAACCTCACGCTTTCGACTTCCGCGCTTGCCGACATCCTCGTCGAAGCTCGCGAGGCCGGCGCGGACTTCGGTCGCGGCGCCCCGAAAGGCGAGTACGTCCAGATCGAGTTCATCTCTGCCAATCCGGTCGGCCCCATGCACGTGGGTCACGGGCGCTGGGCGGCGCTCGGCGACAGCCTGGCGCTGGTCATGGAACACGCGGGATACGAGATCCAGCGCGAGTTCTACCTCAACGACGAGGGCAACCAGATGAACATCTTCGCCGAGAGCGTGGCGGAGCGCTATCTGGAGCTGCTGGGCCGCCCCTTCGATGAGGCGCAGATCGGCTACAAGGGCGCCTACATCCGCGACATCGCCCGTCAGATCATCGACGCGGAGGGCGCTGTCTGGGCAGAGGCGCCCGTCGACGAGCGTCGCGCCTACTTCCGCGAGCGCAGCTACGCCCAGGTGCTCGAGAACATGAAGTCGCTCTGCGACCGCTTCGGGGTGCGCTTCGACGAGTGGTTCAGTGAGCATCAGCTCCACGTGCCCGACGAAGGCGGCCAGACCGCGATCCAGCGCAGCATCGAGGGTCTGCGCGAGGCGGGATACATCTTCGAGGACGACGGCGCCATCTGGTTTCGCGCCACACGCTTCGGTGACGAGAAGGACCGCGTGCTCGTCAAGAAGGACGGGGTGGCGACCTACTTCGCCGCCGACATCGCCTACCATGACAACAAGTTCAAGCGCGGCTTCGATCGCGTCATCAACATCTGGGGCGCCGATCACCATGGCTACATCCCCCGGATGATGGCCGTGGTCGCGGCGCTGGGCTATCCCGACCAGCTCGAGATCCTGCTCGGGCAGCTCGTGACGCTCATGCGCGGCGGCGAAGCGGTGCGCATGTCCAAGCGCACCGGCGAGATGGTCACCTTCGAGGAGCTCATCGACGAGGTCGGTACCGACGCCGCGCGCTATCATCTGGTGCGCATCTCGAGCGATCAGCAGCTCGTCTTCGATATCGAGGTCGCCAAGGATCAGAGCGCCAACAACCCGCTCTACTACGTCCAGTATGCCCATGCACGCATCTGCAGCATCCTGCGCAAGGCCGCTGGTGTGGACGCGGACGCCGGCGCCGACATCGACGCCATCGCGGCGAGCCTCATCACGCAGACCCCGGACTTCAGTCTGCTGACCGACGAGAGCGAGATCGCGCTCATGCGCAAGCTGGGAAGCTTCACGGAGCTCGTCGAGCGCGCCGCCCGCGACCGGGCGCCCTTCCGGGTCGCCCACTACGCCGAGGAGCTCGCGGCCCTGCTCCATCAGTTCTATGGGCGCTGCAAGGTGGTCGTCGCCGATGATCCGGCGCTGACCGCGGCACGCCTCTATGAGATCGACGCTGCACGCGTGGCGCTGCGCACTGTTCTGGGCCTGATAGGGGTTTCGGCCCCCACCAGTATGTAGAATCCATCAAGGGAGACGGTCGACATGAGCGAGGCGAGACAGAGCTTCTATCCCGACGATGCTGAGATCGACGCGTTCTACGCGGGTACCTCGCACCGGGCAGGCGACATCTTCAGATGCCGGTACCTGCCTGACGAAGACGCCTGGCGCTTCTGCCTCTGGGCGCCTGATGCCACCTCTGTCAGTGTGGTCGGTGACTTCAACGACTGGGCTCCTGAAGCCCACCCCATGGGGCGCTATCGCGGGCTCTGGATCGGCGTCATCGCTGAGGCGAAGCAGGGGGACAACTACAAGTTCCGGGTCGAAGGCGCCGATGGCGAGGTAGTCCTGAAGGCCGACCCCTACGCGCTGCACGCAGAGACGCCGCCGGGCACGGCTTCCAAGGTCTGGGAGATCGGGGGATACGCGTGGGACGACGCCGCCTGGATCGAACAACGCGACGCAGCTGACATCCTCACAGAGCCGGTCGCGATCTATGAGCTGCATCTGGGATCCTGGAGGGTCAAAGACGGCTATGAGTTCCCCTCGATCAGAGAACTTGCGCCGGAGCTGGCTGCCTATGTCAAGGACATGGGTTTCACCCACGTCGAGTTGATGCCGATCAACGAGTTCCCCTTCGACGGCTCCTGGGGCTATCAGGTGACGGGCTTCTTCGCGGTGACGAGCCGCTTCGGGACCCCGCAGGACTACCAGTATTTCGTCGACTATCTCCACGCGTGTGGCATCGGCGTGATCGTCGACTGGGTGCCGGCGCACTTCCCCCGGGACAGCCATGGCCTGGCTCACTTCGACGGGACCTGGCTCTATGAGCCCGCCGACAGCCTGCTGCGCGAGCATCCGGAGTGGGGTACCTACGCCTTTGATTACGCGCGCTATGAAGTCGTCTCGTTCCTGGTCTCCAGCGCGCTGGATCTGGTCGAGCACTACCATATCGACGGGATCCGCGTCGACGCGGTCTCCTCGATGCTCTACCTGGACTACGGACGCCATCCGGGCAGCGTCACGA
The DNA here is from genome assembly GCA_009785855.1 of Actinomycetes bacterium. GTDB lineage: Bacteria > Actinomycetota > Coriobacteriia > WRKU01 > WQUG01 > WQUG01. The sequence goes on along the minus strand of WQUG01000068.1, from coordinate 11,080 downwards.
ACGATGAGGGCGGCAACGTCGATGCTGCTGCGGTGAACTTCATCAAAGCGCTGAACTCGACGCTTAAGGCCGCCCATCCCGGGGTGATGACGATAGCCGAGGAAGCGACCTCGTATGAGGGCGTCACCCGCTCTGTCGACGAGGGCGGTCTGGGCTTCACCTTCAAATGGAGCATGGGCTTCATGCACGATACGCTGGACTTCATGGCGAGCGATCCCTATTTCCGGCATGGCGCGCATGACAAGATGACCTTCGCGATGTCCTACGCCTTCTCTGAGCACTTCATCCTGCCCTACTCCCATGATGAGGTCGTGCATGGCAAGGCCTCGATGATCTCCAAGATGTTCGGCGACTACCTTGATAAGTTCGCCGAGCTCAAGACCCTCTATGCCTGGCTCATCGGCCACCCGGGTAAGAAGCTGATGTTCATGGGAGCGGAGTTCGCCCAGTTCATCGAGTGGGACTACCACAAGCAGCTGGACTGGTTCCTGCTTGACTATGACACCCATGCCGACATGCAGCGTTGGGTCCGGGCGTTGAACGCGCTCTACTGCGAAAACCGCGCGCTGCACGCCAACGACCAGGACTGGAACGGCTTCCAGTGGCTCAACGTCGATGACCGCGCGAACAGTGTCTTCGCGTTCAGACGCACGGACAAGACGTCCTCGGTCGTCTGTGTCTATAACTTCTCGCCTCAGGACTTCGCCGCCTATGACGTCGCCCTGCCTGAGCCGGGCCGCCTGACGCTGCTGCTGGCAAGCACTGAAGAGGGAGTCGCCCGTGAGGTCACGGCGCAGGATCGCGAGCTCAACGGTCTGCCGTATCGCGCCACCCTGGTCGTGCCGAAGAACACCGCGCTGTTCTATGACTATCAGATCGCCGACATCGCGCCGGCGCCGTCTTCAGGGACCCTCGACGCTTGTGATAGAATGAGGCCGCTAACGTCGGATGCAGATTGATGCGGAACGTATCATGCCAAGAAAGAAAAAAACAGTCGCGATGATCCTGGCCGGTGGTCAGGGGTCTCGTCTCGGAGTCCTGACAGCAGAGAAGGCCAAACCGGCCGTCGGCTATGGCGGCAAGTACCGCATCATCGATTTCCCGCTTTCCAACTGCGCGTATTCCGGCATCGACACGGTGGGCGTCATGACGCAGTACCGGCCCCTGGAGCTCAACACCTATATCGGCACCGGCTCTGCCTGGAACCTGGACACCATGACCGGCGGCGCCTACGTGCTGCCGCCCTACTCGGTGGGGGAATCGGGGGAGTGGTATTCAGGGACGGCGAACGCGATCTTCCAGAACAGTGGGTTCATCGAGCAGTTCGATCCGGATATCCTGCTGGTCCTCTCCGGCGACCATATCTATAAGATGAACTACAAGTGGATGCTGGCGGCGCATGAGAAGCACGGAGCCGCCGCGACGATCGCGGTGATCAAGGTGCCGCTGGAAGAAGCTTCGCGCTTCGGCATCATGAGCGCAGACGACGACATGAGGATCACCGAGTTCGCGGAGAAACCGGAGCACCCGGAAAGCGACCTCGCGTCCATGGGCGTCTATGCCTTCGACTGGAAGACGCTGCGCGCCTATCTCGCAGCTGACGAGGCCGATCCGGGATCTTCCAACGACTTCGGCCAGAACATCATCCCGGCGATGCTCGATGCCGGCGAGAAGCTGTATGCCTATGAATACGGCGGCTACTGGAAGGACGTCGGAACGATCGAGTCCCTCTGGGAGGCCAACATGGAGCTGCTCAGCGACGAGCCGCCGATCGATCTCTACGACGAGGGATGGCGGATATTCTCCCGCAACCCGAACGACCCCCCGCAGTACATCGACTCGTGCGCCCGCATCACCAACAGCATGATCTGCGAGGGCTGCAGGATCTATGGCACCGTCGAGCATAGTCTGATCTCGCCGCGGGTGCTCGTGGAGAAAGGCGCCCTGGTCAAAGACAGCATCATCATGGACGACACGCGGATACGGGCCGGAGCCCAGGTCTTCTCGTCGATCATCGACGAAGAGGTCGAAGTCGAAGCAGATGCGATCGTCGGCGCCGGAAAAGCGCCTGCGCCAGAGAAGAAGATAACGGTGATCGCCAACGGCGTCCGGGTCGATCAAGGGGCGACGGTGCCTGCCGGAACGGAGCTGGGATCGTGATACGGGAAGCCTTCGGCCTGATCTATCCGGGTGACGAGATCATCGGACTGCGCGAGCTCATCGATGACCGGACAGTCGCCGCGCTGCCCATCGCGGGGAAGTATCGGGTCATCGATTTCCCCCTCTCCAATCTGCATAACTCCGGGATCCACAGTGTCGGGGTGGTCGTGAGCCGGAAATACAACTCCTTGATGGACCACCTTGGTTCCGGGAGGTTCTGGGGCATGTCCGGCAAGAACCAGGGCCTGTTCATCCTCCCGCCCTATTCTCTGAGAGAGCAACCGGGCGTGTACCGGGGAGGCGTTGAGTCCATCAGAAGCGCCTTCGACTTCGTCGGGAAAGTGCGCCAGGAGTACTGCATCATCGCGGGGATCTCGAGTATCTACAACATCGATTACACCGAGATGATGAACTTCCATGTGGAAAGCGGCGCCGACATCACCGTCCTCTACCACCGCATCGGCGACGATCATGAGGTCGATGAGCAGTATCATGAAGTGTTCCTTGAGATGTCTGATGAGGGGCGGGTCCGCAGTATCGAGGTCAACCCCATGAACACCGCGCTGACGTCGCGCAGCCTCAAGTCCTATATCCTCCGCAAGGATCTCATGATCCAGCTGGTGGAGGAGTGCTACGCGCGCGGCGAATACGAGTTCAGCGAGAACCTGCTCAGGAACAACCTCGATCGTCTGAGGATCATGGGCTATGAGCACACGGGCTATGTCGGCATGCTGAAGTCCGCCCATTCGTATTTCAAGATCAACATGGCGATGCTGGATCCGCAGGTATGGGGGGAGCTGTTCCAGTCTCGCAACCGCATCTTCACCAAGGTCAAGGACTCCGTACCGGCCAAGTATCTTCAGCTCGCCGATGTGGGCAGGTCGCTGATCGCCAACGGCTGTGTCATCGACGGTCAGGTCGAGAACTCGGTCTTGTTCCGCGATGTCCATATCGGGCGGGGTGCGAGCGTGAAGAACTCGATCATCTTCGCCGGCACCATGGTCAACGAGGGCGCCCAGCTCGAGTACGTCATCCTGGACAAGAACGTCACGGTGCGTCGCGGCAGCCGGCTGATCGGCAACGGGAGCCACCCCATCGTGGTCGGAAAAGGCAGACGAGTGTGACCGATACCCCGAAGGTCCTGTTCGTAGCGTCAGAGAGCATGCCGTTCGCCAAGACCGGCGGGCTGGCCGATGTCGCCCATACGCTCCCGAAAACGCTGGTCGCCTCAGGTCTGGATGTGCGGGTGATGATGCCCCGGCATGCCCGGATCAAGGACGCCTGGGCAGCTCAGCTGAAGCCGCTTGTGCAGGCGGAGATAGCGGTGGGATGGCGCCGGAAGTATCTGGGCGTCGAGACCCTTGAGCACAGCGGCGTCACGTATTACTTCATCGACAACGAGGACTATTTCGGCGATGCGATCTATCGCGGCGGCGACGCGGAAAACGAGCAATACCTGTTCTTCTGCAAGGCCGTCTGCGAGGCCACGCGCCTGATCGACGGATCCGGGATCTTCAAGCCGGATCTCCTCCACCTCAACGACTGGCACACAGGGATGATCCCGTTCTTGATGAAGACGCGCTATAACGCGATCCTGGGGCGCGAGATACCGACGCTCTTCACGATCCATAACATCGAGTTCCAGGGCAAGATGGGATTTGAGCAGATGCAGGATCTGCTGGATGTCCCGGAACTCTACAACACGCCGGAGTACCTTGAGCTGGCCGGCAGCGCGAACATGATGAAGGCCGCCCTGGTCTTCGCGGACAGGATCTCGACGGTGAGTCCCAGCTATGCTCACGAGATCATGGGTCACTGGGCCGGTTTCGGGTTGGAGGGGATCCTCTCTGCGCGCCGAGGCGAGGTCTCGGGTATCCTGAACGGGATCGATACCGAGGACTTCGACCCGCAGACGGACCCGGGGATCGCGGCGCCGTTCTCCGTCGCCGATCTGCGCGGAAAGCGCAGTAACAAGAAGGCCCTGCGTGATGAGTTCGCACTGACGACCGCCTTGACGACGCCGATCATCGCGATGGTGTCGCGCCTGACCGACCAGAAGGGGATCTCGCTGGTGCGCCACGTCCTTGAGGAGCTGCTTTGCGAAGACGTCGCCTTCATCTTACTGGGTTCCGGCGACCCTTCGTATGAGAACTTCTTCAACTACATCGCCGCGAAGTACCCGGACACGACCGGCGTCTACATCGGCTACAACGAGGCGCTGGCGCATCGCATCTACGCCGGGGCAGATTTCCTTCTGATGCCTTCCGAATTCGAACCCTGCGGGCTCTCACAGATGATCGCGCAGCGCTACGGAACGCTTCCCATCGTGCGCGAGACCGGCGGTCTGATCGACACGGTCGAGCCCTACAACGAGTTCACGGGGCAGGGGACCGGCTTCTCGTTTGCGACCTATAACGCTCATGATATGCTTGAGGCGATCAGAAGAGCGCTTGGCGTTTACCAGAACAAGGCGGTGATGCGCCGCTTGCGGAAGAACGCCCTGGCACTCGATCACAGTTTTCAGAGGTCTGCCCGTCAGTATGAGGCACTCTACGAGACGATGATAAAGGGATAAATGGATAAAGAACAGATACAACAGGAGATCGTGAAGAAACTCCGGCGCGCCGTGGGGGTGACGCCGGCAGACGCAACGCCGACCGATGTCTACCGGGCCGTTTCAGGGATGGTACGCGACCTGATCATGGACCGCTGGGTCGAGGCCAACCGCAAGGTCCGCGAACACGAGGCGAAGCGACTCTATTACCTCTCTGCAGAGTTCCTGCTGGGGCGGGCCCTGGTCAACAGCCTGATCAATCTGGACCTGTACGCCGCCTGCCGCGACGCTTTGGCGGAGCTGGGTTTCGATCTCGAGCGGATAGAGACGCTGGAGCCTGACGCGGGGCTGGGCAACGGCGGCCTGGGCCGGCTGGCGGCCTGTTTCCTGGACTCACTCTCCACCCTTGAGCTGCCGGTGACGGGCTGCTGCATCCGCTATGAGCACGGCATGTTCCGTCAGCAGATCGCAGGCGGCGAGCAGCGCGAGGTCGAGGATGACTGGCTCGAATCCGGCAACGCCTGGGAGATCCCCCGGCCCGAGGATCGGGTCGAAGTGCGCTTCGGCGGGCGCCTGGAAGAGGTCGTGACGGCGACGGGGACGTCGCTTGCGCATGTCGGCTACGAGAGTGTCGTCGCCTACCCCTACGACATGCCGGTGATCGGCTATCAGAGCGCGATGCCGGCCACGCTCAGACTCTGGGAAGCGCGGGCGATGACCAAGCTCGAGATGGAGCACTTCAACCGGGGCGAATTCGCGAAGGCCTCGGAAGGCAACACGCTCGTCGAGGCGATATCGCAGGTGCTCTACCCCAAAGACGACAACCCTCCGGGCAGGATGCTGCGTCTCAGACAGTTCTACTTCCTGGTCTCGGCCTCCATGCAGTTCCTGGTCAACCACCACAAGGAGCACGGCGGTGACCTGAGAAGCCTGCCGGATGTCTACACGATCCAGATCAACGACACGCACCCGGCGCTGGCCATCCCGGAGCTGATGAGGATCCTGGTCGACCAGGAAGGTCTGTCCTTTGACGAAGCGTATGACATCGTCACGCGGATGTTCAACTACACGAACCACTCGATCGTCAGCGAGGCGCTGGAGAGGTGGGGGGAGGCACAGCTGCGCGAGCTGCTGCCGCGGATCTATGACCTCATCGTCCAGATCGACCAGCGCTTCCGCGAGCGCCTCGCCCGGCAGTGGCCCGATGATCCGGGCAAGGTGGAGTGGTTGTCGATCATCCACGACGGCCAGGTATACATGGCCAATCTCTGCATCGCGGTCTGCGCGAAGGTCAACGGCGTCTCGCAGCTGCATGCCCAGATCTTACAAGAGCAGACCTTCGCGGACTACAGCAGGCTGCTGCCCGACAAGTTCTGCGGCGTGACCAACGGCATCAGCTTCCGGCGCTGGCTGGCCCAGGCTGACCCGGGGCTGACCTCTGAGATCAGCAGCAGGATCGGCAGTGGGTTCCTGAAGCGCTTCGAAGAGTTCGAACAGCTGCGCGACTGGGAGGACGACCAGGAGCTGTGCGACGCGGCGGCGCGCGCGAAGAGCCTGAACAAAGAGCGGTTCGCCCGCTTCCTGCGCTACACGCAGGACGTCGAGGTCGATCCTGATACGATGTTCGACATACAGGCCAAACGCCTCCACGAATACAAGCGTCAGCTGCTCAAGGCCTTGCATATCCTGCGGCTGTACTACCGCCTGCAAGACGATCCCGCCAGCGCGGTGACGCCGACCACCTTCCTCTTCGCCGCGAAGGCGGCGCCCGGGTATTACCGGGCCAAAGAGATCATCCGCCTCATCTGCGCCGTGGCCCGCCTGATCGAGGCGGATCCCGTCACAAGCGACATCCTGAAGGTCGTCTTCGTCGAGGACTACAACGTCTCGGTGGCCGAGCGCCTGATACCGGCGGCCGACGTCAGCGAGCAGCTTTCGACGGCAGGCATGGAGGCCTCCGGCACCGGGAACATGAAGTTCATGCTGGGCGGCGCGGTGACCATCGGCACGATGGACGGCGCCAACATCGAGATCAACGATGCGGTCGGGCCCGACAACATCTTCATCTTCGGGGCACATGCCGCAGAGCTCGACCGGATCCGGGAGCAGCACAGCTACGATCCGCGCGCCCTCTATGAGAGCGATCCAGAGATGAAACGAGTCCTGGACACGCTGATCTCCGGCCAGCTGCCGGTCCCGGGCGACCGGCAGTTCCACGACCTCTATAACGCGCTGCTCAACGAAGGCGATGCAGATCGCTACTTCGTCCTGCACGACTTCGACTCCTACGACCGGGAGTTCTCACGGCTGATGGAGGCCTACGAAGACACGCCGCGCTGGCGTCGGATGAGTCTGATGAACACGGTACGGGCCGGTTACTTCTCCTCGGATCGGGCGATACGCGACTATAACGATCACATCTGGCATCTCAGGGCGGTCGATTGATGGCGCAGTTCATGGTCGGCGACCGGCGCGTCGATGATCGATGCGTCATGCATGACTCCAGCAGAGAGATGTTCCGCAGCCCGCTGGGCGCGGTGCCCTGCGGGACCGAGCTCAGACTTGCGCTGGAGGTCCGCGATCTCCAGGTCGCCGGCGCGACACTCTGCGTGAAGCGAGACGACGGCGACGAGATCGATCGCGTCGAGATGTGGGCAGAAGAGGGGAAGCTGCAAAGCCGCTACCTCGTGACCCCGGCAGAACGCGGGGGAGGCAAGCTCCTCTGGTACTGGTTCGAGATCAGACTGCCGGACGCCGGCGTCTTCTACTACGGATGCCAGCCGCCGTATCCGGTCGGTCCGGGGCAGGTCAGCGCTGACGTTCCGCCGGCGTTCCAGATAACGGCCTATGCTCCTGACTTCGATACTCCCGACTGGGCGAAGTCCGCGATCATATATCAGATCTTTCCCGATCGCTTCCAGAGGGGCGACCTGGAGAACGCGCGCAGGGGCGTCGCGTATCATCAGAGCATCGGCCGCTCCGACATCTTCCTGCATGAGGACTTCGACGAGCTTCCCCTGTATGAGGCCCGGCCGGGACAGCTTGCCTATAGCCCCAGCGACATGTTCGGCGGCGATCTGGAGGGCATCCGCCAGCGTCTGCCGTATCTGGCGAGTCTGGGCGTGACCCTGATCTATCTCAATCCGGTCTTCGAGTCGGACTCCAACCACCGCTATAACACCGGCGACTACCTCAAGGTCGACCCGATACTGGGAAGCGCCGACGACCTGCGACGCCTGTTCGCTGAGGCCCGCGCCAGCGGGATCCGGGTCATCTTAGACGGGGTCTTCTCACACACCGGCGACGACAGCCGCTACTTCAACAAGTACGGTCGCTACGACGAGCTCGGCGCGTACCAGAGCACGGACTCGCCGTACTTCAGCTGGTATGAGTTCTCTGAGTTCCCCGACCACTATCGGAGCTGGTGGGGCTTCGACACGCTTCCGGAGGTCGACGAAGAAGACCCCGGCTGGCGCGACTTCGTGATCAGCGGCGAGAACAGTGTGATGAGACACTGGCTGCGCGAAGGCGCCGCCGGCTACCGCCTTGACGTCGCTGACGAGCTTCCCGATGATGCGATCGCAGCCATGCGCACGGCGATCAAAGAGACCGATCCTGAGTCCTTCCTCTTAGGCGAGGTCTGGGAGGACGCGACACAGAAGGAGGCCTTTGGCCGCCGGCGCACCTACGCGCTCGGGCACGGGCTGGACGCGGTCATGAACTATCCCTTCCTGAAGCGGACCATCGAGTTCCTTAAAGGCACGATCGACGCCGACCTCTATCGACGCTTCCTGCTGCATCAACAGCAGGTCTATCCGCCGCCGATGTACTACAGCCTGATGAACCTCATGTCCTCGCACGATGTCTGCCGCCAGCGCAGCGTTCTGGCCTCAGAGGTCGATGCGGACAGTATGTCGCGCCCCGATCAGGCCGCGTTCCAACTGAGCGAAGACGAGTACGCCCAGGCCGGAAAGCGTCAACGCCTGGCGGCCGCGATCCAGTACTCGCTGCCGGGTATGCCGACGATCTACTACGGCGATGAGGTCGGCATGACCGGCCTGCTCGATCCCTTCAACCGGCGGACCTGGACGGTCCAGGACGCCCAGATCACGAGCTGGTACGAGCTGCTCGGTCGCTTACGGAACTCCCGGCCGGTGCTGGCCACGGGATACGCCAGCTTCCTGGCGATCAACAGCTGCGTGCTGGGCGTGCTGCGCTACACCGCAGACGGCAGGGATCGCTTCGGGCGCACCGTTGGCGCCGACGCCCTGCTGATGTTGGTCAATCCGACCGACGCGCCCCAACAGGTCGCGATCGACCTGTCGGTCGTCCTGGATGGGAGCGCCGATATCCTGCGGCAGGCCACGACCGCGCGCGACCTGACGGGCGAGGTCGACGCCGAACTGGAGGCCGGATGGCTGACGATCACGCTGGAGCCTTGCAGCGCGCAGGTCTTCGAGCTGCGATGAACCGGCAGCGCGGCGCGGGCGTTCTCTATCCGCTCACCACCCTGGGACGCGCCTCGTATGACTTCGTCGACTTCCTCGCGTCAGCGGGGCAGAGCTGGTGGCAGATCCTGCCCATCGGTCCGACGGGCGATACCCTGAGCCCCTATCAGTCGACTTCGGCCTTCGCCGGCGATCCCCGGCTCATGGCCCCGGAAGAGCCACATGACCCCGGAGCAGCGCGCGAGAGCTGGATGGACGACTATGCCCTGTACGTCGCGGTCCGCAACGCTCAGGCCGGACGCCCGCTGCGCGCATGGCCTGACGAGCTGCGCAACCCCGACGCCGCGACCCGGGGGGCCCTGCGCGAACGCCACAAAGCAGCGATCGCGACCATCACAGACGAGCAGAAGCGCTTCTTCCAGCAATGGCACGATCTGAAGCGCTACGCCAACGACAAAGGTATACGCATCATCGGCGACCTCCCGATCTACGTCGCCGAGGACTCCGCCGACTTCTGGCTCAGACGCTCCATCTTCGACACCGACGCCGATGGTCGTCCCGCGACCTCTGCGGGCGTGCCGCCTGACGCCTTCTCTGCGACCGGACAGATCTGGGACGAGCCGGTCTATGACTGGCAAACGCAGCCGGAGGAAACGTTTCGGTTCTGGCGCGACCGCCTGACGCAGGCGGCCAAACTCTACGACGGCATCAGGATCGATCACTTCCGCGCCTTCGCCGACTTCTATGCCATCCCTCTTGATGACTCAAGCGCCGGCCAGTGGCGCCCCGGTCCCGGCAAGGCGCTCACGGACCTGATCAAACAGTGCTGCCCGGATCTGCTGGTCATCGCAGAGGATCTGGGGGACCTCTCCCCGGCTGCCCGGACCCTGGTCGAGGACTCAGGCTTTCTGGACATGCGGGTGCTGCAGTTCGCCTTCGACACCGATGAGCAGAACTCCCACCTGCCGCGCAACATCACCAGGAACTCGGTCTGCTATACCGGCACGCACGATAACGACACGCTGCGCGGCTGGCTGGATTCCCGCACTGCACAGGAGCGTCGCATGATCGCCGATCACCTGGGCGCAGACGATCTGCCAGACGCCCTGATCCGCGCCGCCCTGGCAAGCGAGGCGCCCATCACGATCATCCCGATCCAGGACTGGCTCGGCCTGGGCTCCGAGGCGCGCCTCAACACCCCGGGGACCGAAGGCGGCGACAACTGGCGTTGGCGGATCGGGCGCGGCGCCCTGACCCCCCAGCTGGCCGCCCGCATCCGCCAAGCTACAGAGACCAGCGCCAGGGCGCAGATCGTAGACACCAGCGTCGAATTATGGTAATATTACCATAATTATTGGTACTTTAGTCACGGGGACATTATGGTTGAGACAGTGTCAGAATCCATTACGAAAACCTGCCAGATCGCTGGCCAGTCAGAAATAGTATTTGGAAGTAAAGCTGCCGCCTGCACGCTATTATTCATCCAGTCCTATGGTTCAGGATATGGCGCTGAGATCGCCCGGACGTTCAATATTCCGCTGAACAGCGTTCAACAACAATTGCGCAAATTTGAAACGAATGGGATACTCGTAAGCTATCTGATTGGTAAGACACGAGTCTTCGAGTTCAATCCGCGGGGGGCTGCTGTCCGGAATCTCAGGAATTATCTTTCTGCTGAATTAGAAAGAATCGCCTCAGATACAAGCGGGATCCCGAAAGATCTATATAGACAGATGTTTTGTCAAAGAAGACGACCGAGACGGTCTGGCAAATCCTTGGATACCGTCCCAAAGGAGTTGAGATAGTTTGCTTGTAGAACATCTGAAATCCCAGACGATGGATTTTCTTGACGAAGCGCGTGCGGATCGGGAACAGTGAACTCTTATCGGTCTGAATCCAGAAAACGGTCCCCGTCATC
>WQUG01000067.1 GCA_009785855.1 Actinomycetes bacterium | reverse complement strand
CAGCTGGCCGGCGCGGGCAGCGGTGCTGCTGCAGTCCAGCGCGGGCAGGCCGAGGCGCGCGTGGACCTCGGCTGCGGTGTTGGGCAGCACGGGCGCGGTGTAGAGCGCCACGATGCGGCAGGCCTCCAGCGCGGCGTACAGCACCGCCTGCAGACGGGCGTGTTCCGGGGAGTCTTCGGCGGCCTTCGCAAGCGTCCAGGGCGCTGAGGTCTCAAGGTAGCGGTTGGTCGCCTTGACCAGGTCCCAGACCGCCTCGAGCGCCGCCGCGAAGTCGCAGCGTGCGAAAGCGGCGTCGACGCGCTCGGAGAGGCCGGCGGCGATGGCGCGCAGCTCCTCGCCTTCCTGAGTGCATCCATGGGCGCACTCGCCTGCCTGCGGATCAGGGACGACGCCACCGCAGTACTTGCCCACCATGTTGAAGAGCCGCGAGCAGAGGTTGCCCCAGTCGTTGGCCAGGTCGCCGTTGTAGCGCTGCAGCATGGCCTCATCCGAGATCGAGCCGTCGGCGCCGAAGTTCACGTCGCGCAGGAAGTAGTAGCGGTAGCCGTCGACGCCGAAGCGCGCGACCAGCGTCGCGGGATCGGCGGCGTTGCCCTTGGACTTGCTCATCTTCTCGCCCTTCGTGAGCAGAAAGCCGTGGGCGAAGATGCGCTCGGGCAGCGGCAGGCGCGCGGCGTGCAGCATCGCGGGCCAGATCACGCAGTGGAAGCGGATGATGTCCTTGCCCACAAGGTGCAGGTTGGCCGGCCAGCGCCGCGTGAACTCCGCGAAACGCCGCTTGTCGCCGTAGCCCACCGCGCTGATGTAGTTGATGAGCGCGTCGAACCAGACATACATCGTGTGGCTCGTGTCCCAGGGAAGCGGCACGCCCCACTTGACGTTGGCGCGCGAGATCGAGAGGTCCTTCAGCCCGCCGCGCACGAACGAGACGACCTCGTTGCGGCGGGTCTCGGGCCCGATGAAGTCCGGATACTGCTCATAGAGGGCCAGCAGCCAGTCCTGATAGCTCGAGAGGCGGAAGAAGTAGTTCTCCTCCTCGACGTAGCGCAGAGGGCGTCCACAGTCCGGACAGAGGGGCGCGGGGGCGGCAGCGGCGACAGGCATCTCGAGGTCGCTCTCTGCCCAGTAGGCCTCGTCGGGCACGCAGTACCAGCCTTGGTAGGTGCCTGGGTAGATGTCACCTGAGTCGTAGAGCTGCTGGGCCAGGGTCTGGACCGCGCGGATGTGGTCGGCCTCGGTCGTGCGGATGAAGCGGTCGTGGCTTACGGCAAGCTGGTCCCAGAGATCGGTGAAGGTCGGCGCAAGGGCGTCGACCCACTCCTGCGGGGTCTGCCCACCGGCGGAGGCCGCCTCCTCGATCTTCTGGCCATGCTCGTCCAGACCGGTCAGGAACAGGACGTCACGGCCACACATCCGCTGATAGCGCGCCAGGGCGTCAGCGGCGATGGTCGTATAGGCCGTACCCAGATGCGGGGCGGCGTTGACGTAGTAGATGGGCGTGGTCACATAGTACGAGCGCTGCTCGGGTTCTGGCATCGGGTTGCTCCTTGGATAGACACCTGTGTTCGATTATTATCCTAGCATGTGGAGAACCGTCAGGGGGAGACGAGCAGGACGCACTCGCCTTTGATGCTGGGGCGGGCGGCCAGGTCAGCAGCAAGTTCTGGCAGCGGGAGGCGGACGATCTCCTCGTGGAGCTTCGTGAGCTCGCGCGCCAGGACGCCGGTGCGCTGCGGAAAGCGCTCGGCAAGTTCTGCGCAGAGCCTGGCGACCCGCAGCGGCGACTCGTAGAAGACGAGCGTCGCGTTGAGGGGTTCGAGCGCGTCCAGGAGTTTCGCGCGTTTGCCGGGCTTGCGCGGAGGAAAGCCCGCGAAGTAGTAGGCGTGGGTCGGAAGCCCCGAGGCGGCGAGCGCGACCACAGCCGCGGACGGCCCGGGGATGGGCACGACCTCGATACCAGCGTCGCGACAGGCCGCGACCAGAGGTGCGCCCGGGTCGCTGATACCCGGCATGCCGGCGTCGCTGACCAGCGCCAGTGTCTCGCCGCCGGCGAGGCGCTCGACCACGCGGGGGGTCCTGGACGCGCTCGTCACGTCGTCGAAGCGCTCGAGCGTCGCATGGATCCCGGCATGGGTCAGAAGCGCGCGGGTCCGACGCGTGTCCTCCGCGAGGATCGCGTCGACGCCTGACAGGATCGCGGTCGCGCGCGGCGTCAGATCCGCGAGGTTACCGATGGGGGTACCCACCACATAGAGCGCTCCGCGATGAAGCTCTTCAGGCATAGCTACTCCTGTTTCTGGTGCGTGTTCAGACGGTCTTCAGCTCATAGTGGCGCGAGCCGAGCCCCATAACCTCCGCATAGGCCATGGTATGGGCGCCATCGACGCCGGTCAGCGCCTGGAACTTGTCCTCGCCGGGCGCAAGCCCCTCGCCCAGGCTGCCGTCAAGCCCGGTCGCCTGGCGCACCAGGTCATAGGCCGCCTGATCGATCGCCACGATGTCACGCGCCGCAAGCACGCCGATATCATTCACGATGGCCGCGTCCGACATCGCGAAGCAGTCGCAGTCCGGCGAGACGTCGGTGATGAACGACAGGAAGGCCGTCTTGTCGCGCTTGTTCGCAAGCGCACCGGCCGCATGCTCGACCATACGCTCGAGGAAGTCGCCCGCATCGGTCTCCCAGTTGACCTCGATGGCCCCGTACGTGCAGGCCGCTACGCATTCGCCGCAGCCGATGCAACAGTCCTGGTCGATCCAGGACGCCCGGCTGCCATCCGCTTGTATCCGGGTCGAGATGCAGTGTGAGGCGCACCAGCTGATGCACTTGCCGCAGTTGCTGCACTTGTCAGGAGTGACCTGTGGCTTGACGCCGGAATGCATGCGCTGCTTGGCGCTGCGACAGCCCAGCCCCATGCCCACGTTCTTGAGCGCTCCGCCGAATCCCGCGAACTCGTGGCCCTTGACATGGCTGATGACGATCATGGCGTCGGCCTCGATGGCCGCGCTCCCCAACTTGACCGTGTCGAAGTGCTTGCCGTCGATACGGACCTCGGTGGCCGCATGCCCGTTCAGGCCGTCGGCGATGATGATGGGCGCGCCGATCGTCGCGTAGGAGAAGCCGTTCTCCAGCGCGCACTGGATGTGATCGATCGCGTTGGCGCGCATGCCGGAGTAGAGTGTGTTCGCGTCGGTCACGAAGGGTTTGCCGCCCAGTTCGCGCACGAGGCGCACGACCTCGCGCGTGTAGATCGGGCTCACGAAGGCCGTGTTGCCCGCCTCGCCGAAGTGGACTTTGATGGCGACCTGGTCACCCGGGCTGACGACCTGCTCGATACCGGCGCGCTGCAGAAGCGACCTGACGCGCTCGAGCATCGAGCGCTTGCGCTCGGAGCGCATCGGCGCGAACTGCACGGGAACAGGAGCAAGCGCCGGTGTCGGTGTCGGTGTCGCTTGCGAGGCCGACACCGGCGACGGCGTATCATCGAGCAGCCCTTGAGCCGGTGTCGGTGCCGGTGTCGCTTGCGAGGCCGGTACCGGCGACGGCTCTGGCTCCGGCTCACTCACGTCGAAGTCCTCATAGACGTCCTCATCGTAAACCGGCTCATCAGCATACGGTTCGTAGTCGAACTCGGGAGGCTCGACCAGGTCCGGCGGGTACGCTCCTTCTTCTAACGCGGAAGTGACGGGGTCCTCTGACTGGAAGGTCGAGAACGTGGCCACCTCCGGCGGCGTCACAAGCGGCAGCTCAAGGGTCGTCGCGGACATCTCTTGAGGCTCGTCGATCTCAGCCCCCAGGATGAGCTGATCGGCGACTTCGGTCGGCAGGGCCTCGATGCCCCCCTCTGGGCGCTCTCCGTCCAGATAGAACTTGGCCAGCGCAAGCGAGATGGGACGACGACGCTGATGCGCGAAGCTCGCCACGTTGATGAGGCTGCTCTTCAGGTCATTGGGTGAATCACTGCGCCCGGCAAGGTAGTCCGCCACGTCCACCGGCAGCTCGACCTCTATATCAGCGGCTTTGTCGCGCAGGACCATGATGCGCTCTTCATAAGACATCGTCATCGTACGAACCTTTCCCTCTCGTCGGCCTCCGCGAACGCAAGCGCCGCTCCTCCCAACACGCCCGCATCATCGCCTAAGGTCGTCGGGATGATCTGCAGATGCTTGCGACCCGCCATCGACTGCTGAGTCGCCCGCTGTGCGGCATCATGCACGAGCCTGTGGTCACCGTTGCCGATGCCGCCGCCGATGATGATGAGTCGCGGATTGAAGGTGTTGATGAGGTTGGCAAGACCCGCCGCCAGGACCAGGGCGCGCTCTGCGGGGGTCTGCGCTTCCTGGAAGAGCGTCTCGAAATGTCCGCTCCCACCGCAGAGGCAGCCCGGACCACGCAGATCGATCGTCGTATGGCCGATCTCGCCCGCCAGACCGTGGGCGCCCCGGTACAGCTGTCCTGCCAGGAACAGCCCGGAGCCGACGCCCGTCCCCAGCGTGAGCATGATGAAGTCGTCGACCTCGCGCGCCGCGCCGAACCTTCGCTCGCCCAGCGCGGCAAGGTTCGCGTCGTTGTCCATCGTGACGGTCAGCCCCAGCTCGCTTGAGACGAGCGTGCGCACATCCGTGCCTACAAAGGGGATGAGTTCACTGAACTCGACCTCCTGGCGGTCGAAGTCGACCTGCGAGGGCACGCCGAGACCCACCCCGACCACATCCGAGCGCGGCGTCTTGCCGATGACCTCGCGCGCACAGCTGATGATCGCGTCGATGACCGCGTAGGCTCCCAGACCCACGGGGGTCGCCACGCGTTTGTCGTTGCGGATGCGTCCTCTGCCATCGACAAGACCGGCTGCGATCTTGGTGCCCCCGACGTCGATGCCCAGTGCGAAGTCGACCGTCATGATCGCTGCTACGCCTCTTCTGCGCTGAAGCGCTTGCGCAGCACCATGAACAGAAGCGCGGCGAGTGCGACCACCAATGCGACGATCGCCACGATCACGAGCGGACTCGTGGGATCCTTGGTCACCCCACCGCCCTTCTGATAGGTCAGCGTCGCCTCATAGGTCTTTCCAGCCTTGACCTGGGAGAACGCGGCAGAGTAGAGGCTGGTGCCGTCCTGCAGGGTACCGGCGTTCTCGAAGGCAGGATCCGATTTCATGACAAGCGCGTTGGTGGGGACCTCTGCGCCCAGATACAGGAACATGAGGTCGGTCAGCGGCTTATAGCTGAGCTTGGCGACCTGGACGGCGGTCCCGGTCGAAGTGGTCGAACTCTGGAAGGGGTCGGTCGTCGGGAACTCGAAACGCACGGTCTTGTACTTCGTCAGCGTCACCGTGTAGATGTCCTGATCACCACGCGCGACCGGAGCCGGTATCTGGATCGGGACGTCACCGGCAGTATCGGCGGTGCCCGAGAGCTCCCCGATGTAGGCGACCTGGGCGCCCTTCGGGAGCGCGACCTGTACCTTGGCGGGCAGCGACGCGGTATCTGGCAAGGTGCCGTTGACGAGCATGAACTTCTGGGCTTTTTCGGTGTTCGTGACGATCGCGATCTCCATGCCCATGAGATTCGTGATGCCGTCTTTCGTGACCGTCGGCACCTGCGCCAGAGCGGTCGCATCGATCGTGCCGGCCGGCGCCGGAGCATCTGCGCCATAGACTGCCGGGACCATCATCAGGCCCAGCAGGCAGCACAGCACAAGGCCCGTGAAGAAGCGAAGTTTTGGACGATTCAACATGCGGTCTCCTATCGTAGGTCAGAGCTGTATCCTAGTGTAGCATCTCTGCAGCAGACTGCCATGAAGAAACAGCAGTAACCTTGACCTTTCACGGCTGAAACGATACGATGATAGCCCTTGTGGCTGGGTAGCTCAGGTGGTAGAGCAGAGGACTGAAAATCCTCGTGTCCGCGGTTCAAGTCCGTGCCCAGCCACCAGACTCGGTCTCGTTCCTCATAAGCCACTCAAAGTGATCCTCGCGGCCTTCAGGCCGCCACGGATCGCTTTTCATGTCTTCTGGGAAACGATCCCTTCGTCTGCGCCTCCATACACGTCCCACAGCTGGGCGAGCATCGCCTCGCGGGTCGGGAGCTCTGTCGCGCGTCGAAGCGCGGCTTCGCGCAACTCTGCGCGCATCTCTGCGTCCGCGGCGAGCGCGCCCACCGCTTGCGCGATGTCATCTGCGGCGGGCTCGACGAGCAGCGCCGCCTCGCCTGTGACCTCCGGCGTCCCCCCGACGGCCGTGACGACCAGCGCCGAGCCTGCCTGCAGGGCCTCCTGCAAAAAGACCGACTGACCCTCCCAGAGCGAGGTCGAGACCACGATGTCTGCCGCCTGCAGCAAGTCGCCGACATCGCTGCGCGCCCCCAGGAAGCGAACGCAGGTCCCCTGAGCCTTCTGCTCAAGACCTGCCCGCAGCGGCCCGTCGCCTGCGACGAGCCAGGTGGCCCCAGCAGGATCGAGCTGCCGGGCCGCCCCGACCAGGAGCTCCAGACCCTTCTGCGGCGCCAGGCGGGCGACCGTCAGCAGGCAGAGCGGCGTCGTGACCTGCAGCTCAACGCGGACCTCTTCGCGGCTGCGACTGCTGGCGGAGGCCTTCTCCGCGGGGATCAGGGCAAGCCGGACGTCACGGGCGCCGCGACTCCGCGCGAGCTCGACAAGGTCGGGACTCACCCCGAGCACCACCTCCGCCGTCTTACAGATCGCAGCCAGAAGGTAGTTCCCGATAAGTCGCGCGGAGCCCGCGCGGGGGATCTCGTTATGCAGGGTGACGATCAGGCGGGGACGCGCGCCTTCCGCGATCTTGCGCAGGGCCAGGGCCGCAAGCGCACCGGCGCGCAGACCGTGGGCGTGCAGCACGTCGGCGCCGCGCGCAAGCTCCCGGATCCCTGCGCTCGTGGCGCGGTCGTGCAGACCGGGCCTGCTCCCGATGGCAAGCGGGACCGCCCTGACGCCCGCGACGCATGAGGGCGGGTTCTCTGCCGGCTGGGCCAGGGTGACCTGGGAGCCCTCGCCGATCAGGAGTTCACAGACCTGGTGCAGATGCTTGGCGACGCCACCGGCACTACGGCCCGCGATCACCAGTACCTTCATAAGGGCGTGCCCGGGACGCGGGCGGCCACGCGCTCGATGGGCGCCAGATGTGAACTGGTCGCTGCCGCGCGACCTTTCTGTTCCATCACCAGAAAGCCGACCACCGCGATCACGACGATGAGCAGGGCCACCAGGATCCAGGCCCAGAGGTTGCTCTTCTTAGGCTGATAGGCGGCCGCCGTCTCGTTGGGCGCCTGGGCGATGACGATGTCCTCTTCGACCACATCGCTGGGCGTATACAGGACGTCGGGGGTAAATCCCGCCGCCTTGATGATGTTGCGGGCCTCGTCAAGGCACCGGCCCGCCACCTGGGGCAGCTCCCGGGGGGTTCGCTCGCTCATCGGCGCTCCGCTGCTCACGAGCACGAGCACCTCTGAGCCCCGGGGCAGCGCGACGCCCGCCTCCGGATACTGCGTGCCCACCGCTCCCTTGCGGGTCGCCGTGCTGTAATCATACTTCGTGCGGCTCTTCAGCCCTGCCTCCTGGACGGTCTGCAAGGCCTTGCCCTGGGTAAGCTCAAGCACATCGGGCATCGTCGCGTAAGTCTCGACTCCCTCTGTCGGACCCGAGCTGACGATCAGCACCACGCGCGAGCCCGCGGGTAACATCACGAGGTTCTCTGCCATACCCGTCTCTCCTTTCTAAGCCGGCGTATAGACGCAGGCCAGGATGCGCGAGGGGGCGCTTTGGCCGTCGCGGACCTGGTGCGGTACGACGCTGTCATAGTAGATGCTGTCGCCCGGCTCAAGGAGATAGATGTCCTTGCCATAGGCGATCTCGACCTTGCCGGACATGACGTAGATGAACTCCTCGCCCTCGTGAGCGGTCATATCCTCTTTGGTCTGAGGCGCGATGTCGATGACGAAGGGGTTCATGTGGCGCGCGGTCTTGCCCTTGGCCAGGCTGAAGAAGTCGAGCGGGGCGTCTGCCGTGCCCGTCTCGAGGCTGGCAGCGGCGCTCGCGTCCTCGAGTTCAGCGCGCCGCGTGACCACTGGCCCCATGCCCTTGTCGTCGTCGAGCAAAGTCCCCAGGTTCAGCCCGAGCGCCGAGGTGATCCTGACGAGCGGCGCCAGGCCGTTGACGGTCGCCGAGCCCTCGATGACCTCCAGCTCATCGACCGTCAGTCCGCTGCGCTGGGCGAGGTCCTCCTGACTGACGCCATGGGCCTGACGCAGGGCGACGATCTTCGCGCCGATGTGGGTAGTGCTGCGGGTATCTTCTGCCATGTTCCTTACCTTTCCTGTTATGTTGGGGTCAGCTGAGGCGCAGGTGCACGTCGGCAAGCTGCCGCGTCGTGACTTCGGTGGGGGCGTCGGTCATGAGGTCGACGCCGCTGCTCGTCTTGGGAAAGGCGATCACCTCGCGGATCGAAGTGGCGCCCGCCAGTATCATCACAAGGCGGTCGAGTCCCAGCGCGATGCCGCCGTGGGGTGGCGCTCCGTAGGCGAGCGCGTCCAACAGGAACCCGAACTGCTCCTGAGCTGCGGCGGCGTCGTGGCCGAGGACCGCGAGCACGCGGCGCTGCAAGTCCGCGTCATGGATGCGCAGGGTGCCGCCACCGACCTCCAGGCCGTTGAGCACGAAGTCGTAGGAGTAGCTGAGCACGGCGCCCGGGTCGGTCTCAAGCTTGTCGATGTCCTCATCGAAGGGCCGCGTGAAGGGGTGATGGTTCGCCGTCCAGCCGTCGGTATCGGCGTCATGCACGAACTGCGGGAAGTCCACGACCCACAGGGGCGCCAGGCCCGCGCGCTCGATCCCCAGCTCATCGGCCAGGGCCAGGCGCACGACGCCGAGGACCTCGTTGGTCTGGGCGCGCTCCCCCGCACCGAAGACCAGCAGGTCGCCGTCGCAGGCGCCTGCTGCCGCGCGCAAGGCCGCGATGACCGGCTCGCCCAGGAACTTCGCGATGGGGGAGCGGACCTCGCCGTCTGTGCCGAAGACGATCCAGGCCATGCCCGCAGCGCCGGCCTCGACAGCCACCTCGCCCACCGCGTCAATGCGACTGCGCGAAAGCGAAGCTCCGCCCTTCGCGTTGATGCACTTGACGACGCCGCCGCCGGCGACCACATCGGCGAAGACCTTGAAGCCGCTGTCCGCGACGACCGCACTCACGTCGACCAGTTCCAGCCCGAAACGCAGGTCGGGGCGGTCGCTGCCGAAGCGATCCATCGCCTCGTGCCAGGTCAGCCGCGCCAGTGGCGTCGCGAAGTCCTCGACGCCAGCGGCGCGCATGACCTCTGCCAGCACGTCTTCTGCCAGCGCCATGACGTCGTCTTGCGTGGCGAACGACATCTCGATGTCGACCTGCGTGAACTCCGGCTGACGGTCAGCGCGCAGGTCCTCGTCACGGAAACAGCGCGCGATCTGGTAGTAGCGCTCGACGCCGCCGACCATGAGCAGCTGCTTGAAGAGCTGCGGCGACTGCGGCAGGGCGTAGAAGCGGCCCGGCTGCAGACGCGCCGGTACGATGTAGTCGCGCGCGCCCTCCGGAGTCGACTTCGTGAGCACGGGGGTCTCGACTTCCAGGAACCCGCGCTCGGCCAGCGCGGAGCGGAAGGCATGGGTGATCGTACTGCGCAGCTCAAGCGCGCGCCCGACCTCGGGGCGGCGGATGTCAAGATAGCGCCATTGCATACGCACGCTCTCGTCGGTCTCGATGCCGTCCTCGATCTCGAAGGGCGGGGTCTTGGCGCGATTGAGCACCGTAAGTTCGCTGACCAGCACTTCGATCTCGCCGGTGGCAAGTTCCGCATTGACCGCGTCGTCGGGACGCGGACGCACGACTCCGACCAGGCTCACGACCCACTCGGGGCGCACCTGCTCGGCCAGGGCGAAGGCCGCTCCCGAATCAGCGGGGTCGAAGACGCACTGCGTCAGCCCCGCGCGGTCGCGCAGGTCGATGAAGATCAGCCCCCCGTGATCGCGACGGCGCGCGACCCAACCGGCCAGGGTGACGGTACGTCCCGTCGCGTCAAGGCCCAGCTGGGCTGAGGTGTGGCTGCGAGTCGAATAGCGTGCGTCGTACATGGTGTCCTTCCTCAGCTCAGCTCGGTGCTGAGTCGCGATGCCGCTCGGCTGCGCTCTATCAGTCGTTCCTCTTTGCTCTGCATGTCGCGTACGCGGACGAAGCCGTCGTCAAGCTCGTCGGGTCCGACGATCACCACCAGAGCCGCTCCGGAGCGATCGGCCGCCTTGAACTGCGCCTTCAGCGACTTACCCTGCAGGTCGCAGAGGGTCACGAGGCCGCTGTCCCGCAGCTCGCTTGTCAGCATGAAGGCTTCCTCGCGCAGCGCATCCTCGGTGACCGCGACAAAGACCTGTGCGCTGCGCTCAAGGGGCAGGGTGATGTGGGCCGCCTCCAGAGCGAGCAGCACGCGCTCGAATCCCAGAGCGAAGCCGACCGAGGGCGTTGGCTTGCCACCGAGCTCCTCGAAGAGCCCGTCATAGCGCCCGCCCCCGCCCAGCGCGTTCTGCGCGCCCATGCCGTCATCGACCTGGATCTCGAAGACCGTGCGCGTGTAGTAATCCAGGCCTCTGACCAGGGTCGGTTCAAGGCGGTAGATGAGCCCCGCGCCATCCAGCAGACGCTCGAGGCGCGCCTCATGCTCCGCGCAGTCGCGGCAGAGGGCGTCGGCGATCTTCGGGGCCGCCGCCAGGACCTTGCGGCACACCGGCTTCTTGCAGTCGAAGGTGCGCAGAGGATTGGTCCGGGTGCGCTTCTGGCAGTCCTCGCAGAGCTCCTCTTTGTGCGCCCCCAGATACCGGGCCAGCTCCTTGCGGTA
>WQUG01000066.1 GCA_009785855.1 Actinomycetes bacterium | reverse complement strand
CTGTCAGCGAAGGGCATGAAGGCATCGCTTGCCGCCACGGCTCCTGCGGCCGCCTCGCCCGCATGCCCGACGGCGATGCGCGCCGAGTCCACGCGGTTGGGCTGCCCGGCGCCCAGCCCCAGCAGGGCGCGATCGCGACAGATGACGATGGCGTTGCTCTTGACCGACTTGCAGACCTTCCAGGCGAAGAGCAGCTCCGCGCGCTCGGCGTCGGTGGGCTGGCGTCTGGTCGGGACCGTGAAGGTCGCCGGATCTTCCGCCGTGGCATCCAGTTCCTGAACGAGCATGCCGCCCGAGGTGCTGCGCAGCTCCACGTCGCCGCCGGGCGGTGGCACGATGCCCGTCGCCAGCACGCGCATGTTCTTCTTCGTGCGCAGCAGCTCCAGGGCATCTTCCGTGTAACCTGGGGCAACCAGGACCTCGACGAACTGCTTGTTCGCGAAGATCGCCTCGACGACCGGCGCCGTCACGGGCCGATTGAAAGCCACGATGCCGCCATAGGCGCTGACCGGGTCCGCCTCCCAGGCAGCCTGGTAGGCTGCGACCAGTTCGTCACGCACGGCCAGCCCACAGGGGTTGGCATGCTTGATGATGGCGCAGGCAGGGCCTTCGAACTCGCGGACCGCCGCCCAGGCAGCGTCGGTGTCGAGGATGTTGTTATAGGAGAGCTCCTTGCCGTTCAGCTGCTCAGCGCTCGCGATACTGCCAGGCTGCGCGTCGTCGCGGCGATAGAAGGCCGCCTGCTGGTGGGGGTTCTCCCCATAGCGCAGGTCCTGGAGCTTCGTGAGATGCAGCGTAAGTTCTGACTCCCAGTTGTCACCTGAAGCACAAGTGGGAGGCAAGGGGGTCAGTCGACCCGTCGCCTGAGCCCCCTTGCCAACAGACCTGTAAGCGAGCCCTGGCGCCGCCGGGTCCCCCAGGTAGTCGGTGATCGCGCGATCATAGGCGCTGGTCAGCGCGAAGACCTGCCGCGCCAGCTCGCGCCGCGTCTCACGCGTCGTAGCCCCGCCGTTCGCGCGCATCTCGGCCAGCACCTGCTCGTACTGCGCCGGCGAGCTGACCACGGTCACGTCAGCGAAGTTCTTCGCGGCACTGCGCAGCATCGAGGGCCCGCCGATGTCGATGTTCTCGACCGCCTCGGCCTCACTCACGCCCTCGCGCGCGATCGTGTCCTCGAACGCATAAAGGTTGACGCAGACCAGATCGATGAGCTCGATGCCGCGCGCGACGACCGTCGCCTGGTGCGCCGGGTCGTCGCGCAGCGCGAGCAGCGCCCCGTGCACCTTGGGGTGCAGGGTCTTGACGCGCCCGTCGAGCATCTCGGGCGCCCCCGTGAAGTCCTCGATCGAGCGCACGGGGATCCCGGCCTCAGACAGCGCCCGCGCGGTCCCGCCGGTCGAGACGATCTCAACACCGAACTCCCCGACCAGAGCCTGGCAGAACTCGACCAACCCGGCCTTATCAGTGACCGATACCAATGCGCGCTTGACCGGATACATCGTTGCTCCTTCGACGACAGGTAAGAACTTGAGAACTTGACAGAAAGGACCGTCCTCTTGTCAAGGTTCCATGATACCAGTCCGGAGCGCTGTCCCTCTCAGGAGATCTTAACAAGCAGATTGGCGATGTAGATGATGAGGAACAGGATGATGGTCAGGATCACCCCGTCGGAGATGATGGCCAGGTTGAGCAGGCGCCGGCGCCGCGCAAGGACCTTGTTCCTGGCCTGTTCGCCTTCGCCGACCGGCGTCTCCGGGTAGCGGTCGATGATGAGGTTGACGCTGATCCACAGCACCAGCGCCAGGATGCCGAAGAACACGGCGAACAGCGCGATGATGATCGCCAGCGTCGAAAGACTGTTCGGTATCGCGATGAACGTAAGCTTCATGGGACTCCCTCTATAAGGCGGCCTTGGCCTTGCGGCGTTCGATGTTCTTCTTGACCTTCTTGAGGCGGAACAGCTCCTCGCGACTCCGCTCGTCAAGCGTCGATGAGATATAGCTGACCTGCTCCTTGAGCTCAGGGATGCGCAACTGCTCCAGCGCGTTGACTCGACGGTTGGTCTTGGCGATCTCCTCGCCCAGGCGGCGCAGGCGCGTCTCGAGCTGCGCGTAGGCGATGATGACGCCCACTGTCTCCTCGAAGGCCAGAGCCGCGTCGTCGATGCGCAGCGATACCCCGGTCGGCGAGTAGCCGCGCGTGAAAGCGTTCTTGTACTCGACCGGTTCGGGCTTCACCAGGGGGATGCTCACCCCCATGATCGTCACGCCCTCGATGTCGACCAGGGTCTCGCCGACCGTCGCCATCGCCACCGAGTGTATCGCAGCCTCGCCGTCGATCGCCTGAGCGACCTCGAGACCGTACTGGGCCTTCTTGAGCGACTCGGCGAGCTCCTCGCTCTGCTTGACCGTGTCATCGACGGTCTTCATGAACTCGGCCAGCAGCGCGTCGCGCTTGGACTTGAGCAGCTCCATGCCCGCCTGCGCCGTTTTGATCTGCTCACGGCGAGCCAGCATCTCCGATCTGGTGGGGCGGACCTCCTCCACGGACGTTCTCGCCTCCTAGATCCCGCGATTGACGATCGTCTGGGCCTCGGGGCTCAGGATCTCGTCAGTCGCGCGCGCCGCATGCTCCCGGTTCTGTCTGAGCTTCTCTGCGGCCGCTTCTTCCTTGGTCATCTCGCTCTCTCGCTCCTCTTCCTTCGCTCGTTCCGCCTCCGCGACATCTTTGGGATAGTAGGTGTCGATGAAGTCACGGACGCGCTTGAGCTCGTCGACCGGCAGCAGCGTCAGAAGCTCCCAGCCCAGATCGAGGGTCTCTTCGATGGTGCGCCCCGTGGCGCCCTGCGCGATGAAGCGCTCCTCGAAGCGAGCCGCGAAATGCAGGTAGGAGCGGTCGACCTCAGAGAGTGCGTCCTCTCCGATGATCGCGACCAGGCGGCGCAGCTCAGCGCCGCGCGCGTAGGCCGAGTAGAGCTGATTGGCGACCGCGCTGTGGTCCTCGCGCGTCTTCTCCGGCCCGATGCCGGCGTTCATCAGACGCGACAGACATGGCAGAGCGTCGACCGGCGGAAAGAGGCCGCGGCGGTGCAGGGCGCGCGACAGCACGATCTGGCCTTCGGTGATGTATCCTGTCAGGTCCGGGATGGGATGCGTGATGTCGTCATCGGGCATCGAGACGATCGGCAGCTGCGTGATCGAACCCTGGCTGCCCTTGATGCGTCCCGCGCGCTCGTAGATCGTCGAAAGGTCGGTGTAGAGGTAGCCCGGATAGCCACGTCGGCCCGGGACCTCTTCGCGCGCGGTCGAGATCTCGCGCAGGGCCTCGCAGTAGTTGGTCATGTCAGAGAGTACGACCAGCACCTGCATGTCGCAGGAAAACGCCAGATACTCAGCGACGGTCAGGGCGCAGCGCGGGGTCAGGATGCGCTCGACGGTGGGGTCGTCGGCCAGATTTCGGAAGAGCACCACGCGGTCGAGCGCGCCGCTCTCCTCGAAGCTCTGGATGAAGTAGGCGGCCTCGCGGTTCGTGATGCCCATCGCCGCGAAGACGATAGCGAACTCCTCGCCGGACAGCACGCGCGCCTGACGCACGATCAGCGCTGCCAGCTCGTTGGCCGGAAGACCCGAGGCCGTGAATATCGGCAGTTTCTGCCCGCGCACGAGCGTGTTGAGCCCGTCGATCGCGCTGACGCCGGTCTCGATGAAGTCCGAGGGCTCGTCACGCTGGACCGGGTTGATCGGCGCGCCGTTGATATCACGGCGCTCGTCGGGCATGATCTCCTTGCCGCCGTCGATCGGGCGTCCGGCGCCGTCAAGCACACGTCCGAGCAGCTCCTGGGAGACGCCGATGCGCGCGACCTCGCCCATGAAGCGCACGGCCGTGACATCGACGTCGATGCCGCTCGTGCCCTCGTAGACCTGGACGACCGCGTTGTCGCCTTCGACCTCCAGGACCTGGCCGGTACGTTGCGTGCCGTCCGGCATCGTGATCTCGACGGTCTCATCATAGGCGGCGTCGCTGACCCCCCGCACGATGATGAGCGGACCGGCGACGCTGTCGAGCGTGCTATAGCGCGTGGTGGTGAGCGGAGCCGCGAATCGAGCGCACATCTACATCACCTCCAACTGTGAGACATCGCGTCGTATCTCTGCGAGCAGTGACTTGCACCGTTTGAGCGCCTCCTCATGAGGAGTGGTCTTGATCTCTGCGATCTCACGTCGGGCGGGAAGAGCAAGGACCGAAGAGAGCAGGACGCCGCGCTCCAGCGCCTTCTGCATCTCCTCGCCGAAGGTCGTGATGACCTGCAACAGGGCGTACTGTTTCTCTATGGGGCAGTAGGCGTCGACCGCGTCGAAGGCGAACTGCTGCAGGAAGTCCTCCCGGATCATACGCGCGACCTCGAGCGTACCTTTCTCGGACTCCGGCAGGGCGTCCGGGCCGACCAGTTGCACGATCTCCTGAAGTTCGATCTCCTTCTGCAGGATCGCCATCGCATCATCGCGCACGTTCGTCCAGTCCCGGGCGACGACGTCAGCGAACCACTTCGAGACCTGCCCCAGGAACAGCGTATAGCTCTTGGTCCAGCTGATCGCCGGGAAGTGGCGCTGGTGCGCAAGATCGGTGTCGAGCGCCCAGAACGCGCCGGTCACCCGCAGCGAGTTCTGCGTCATCGGCTCGCTCAGGTCGCCGCCTGCCGGCGAGACCGCGCCGACCATCGTGACGCTGCCTTCGACTTCGTCGTCATCAGAGGCCCCCAGAGGTTTGACCAGTCCGCAGCGCTCGTAGAAGGCCGCCAGCCGTGTCGCCAGATAGGCGGGATACCCTTCCTCGCCCGGCATCTCCTCAAGGCGTCCGCTGACCTCACGCAGGGCCTCGCCCCAGCGCGAGGTCGAGTCGGCCATCATCGCCACGTTATAGCCCATGTCGCGGTAGTACTCCGCGAGCGTGATGCCGACATAGATGGAGGCCTCGCGCGCGGCGACCGGCATGTTCGAGGTGTTGGCCACCAGTATCGTGCGGTCCATCAGCGGCTTGCCGCTGCGCGGATCCTCAAGCTGGGGGAACTCAGAGAGCACCTCGGTCATCTCGTTGCCGCGCTCGCCGCAACCCACGTAGACGATGATGTCGACGTCGGCCCACTTCGCAAGCGACTGCTGCGTGACCGTCTTGCCCGTACCGAAACCGCCGGGGATGATCGCATTGCCGCCCAAAGCGATCGGGAAGAGCGTATCCAGCACGCGCATCCCGGTCACGAAGGGCTTCGAAGGATCGAGCTTGCGCAGGTAGGGGCGGCCTTCGCGCACCGGCCAGCGCTGGGTCATCGTCAGCTCAGTCCCGTCAGAGAGCGTCGCGATCACGTCGTTTATGTGGTAGCTCCCGGCAGGCGCCAGGGTCGCGATCGTGCCTGCGGCGCCATGGACCGGAGGCACCATGATCTTGTGCTGGAGCGGACCTTCGGGGACGGTGCCGAGCACCTTGCCCGCGAAGACCTCCTCGCCGACATGCGCGACCGGTGTGAACTGCCAGGAGGCCTCCTCGTCGAGTGGCCTGACGCTGACACCGCGTCCGATGAACGAGCCAGAGCGCTCCGCCAGAAGCGCAAGGGGTCGCTGGATCCCGTCGAAGACCGAAGAGAGGAGCCCTGGACCGAGTTCAACGGTCAGAGGCGCACCGGTACGCTCGACCGGCTCGCCCACCATGAGGCCCGAGGTCTCTTCATAGACCTGGATCGTCGCCGTGTCCTCGACGAGCTTGATGATCTCGCCCATCAGTTTCGTGTCGCCCACCCGCACGATGTCATACATCCGGGCGCCACGCATGTGCTCGGCCACAACGACCGGACCGGTGATGCGGGCTACCTGCCCGATGTCACCGGAGGTCTGATTCTTATCAGCGTTGCTCACGATCACGCTCCCTTTGACAGTGTGATGTCGAACCCGACTGCCTCACGTATCTTGCTCTTCATGCGCTCGTTGATGAACGTCTCGATATCCAGTTCTTCTCTGAGCGGCAGGATCACCACGACCGGACGATACACCGCATCGATCTTGCGCTGGAGGCGCTCGTCGATGACCTTTTCATAGCGCTCGTCGAGCGCGATGATGCCCACGCTGTCGTCGTTCACCATACGGACGAGCGCTTCATGGGCGCCCTCGCCCGTCGTGACCCCGACGACCTCGACCCCACCGAGCCTGAAACCGTCTGCCACGGTCTCGTCGGTTATCGCGATGAACTTATACAAGGATCAGGTCCTTCTCGATGATGGAGGGGGTCACGCCCCGATAGACTCCATGGGCGATGATCCCCAGATTGGTCGTCTCGTTCTCCTTTGCGGTCAGATAGGACTGCATCACGCCGAAGCCGAGGATGTCGCGATACCCTTCGCTGATGGTGCACCGCGTCGCCCAGGCCTCAAGCGCCCGTTGGAACTCGGAAAGATGGCCGGTCAACTGGTAGCCCTCGTCACCGGACGTCAGAGGCTCCGCATAGTTAGGGATCGCCCCCTTGAGACCAGCGAGCAACTCGGTCAGATCGCTCGCCTCAACGAAGTATTTGAAGAGACGAGCATTGAGATACAGCCCCCCGGGCAGATGATAGGACAGCGGCTCTTCGACCTCGTCGGGGGTATCCGCCAGGCGGATCAAGGTGCCGATATTGAGCATATCGATCCAGCGGCCAAAGACGCGACGCGCTTCAGCGGCAGCCTGACCAGGCCCCCTGAGCCTGCGCGTGGCCCAGATCGCATACGCCTTGTCGAGCCTGAGCTCGAAGTCGGCCACGTCCTCTTTGAGAAGATAGTCCTCAAGGCCTTCAGAGAAGGCCCTCTGGTAAGGGAGCCCCCAGGTAAGCACCAGGGCGACGACATCAGAGATGGTCTCCTGGCCGGCAAGCGCGCTGATGGCCTCGGGAGCTATCTGAACGCCGATGCCACGGAACGGATCGTCGGCGTGCAGCGGGGTACCTGAGGCCTTAGCCCTGATGATGGTCTTCAGATCGCTGATGTCCCATTTCGCAGCAAGCGTCTCGAGAAGCTTGCGATAACGCTTCTCGCTCAGCTGATAGACCCAGGCATAGGTCGCGCGCAGATCGTCAGCAAGGGCGACGCTGACCGCTTCGACACCCGCGTGAGTCACCAGCGCGTTCGTGAGAGCGGGCCCATACGGGCTGTCGCTCAAACGCTTGAAGAAGGACGCGAAGCTCGGCTCATGCAGAAACGCCCGGATCGCTTCTTTCGACAGCAGCCTTTGGCGCGCCACGCGGATGCGAGCGTTCGCATAGCCGGTACCGCCCGGCGACCTGGTCTGGGCCAGAGGTGTTTTCACCGCTGCACTCACACCCCTAACACCTGCGCGATCTCTTCCAGACGGTCTTCCTGGACACGCTTCAGGCGATCCTCGAAGGTCGATGAACCGCGGATCCGGCCGTCTGCGGAGGTCACGACCACGCCGCCCAGGGTCTCGATATCGGCCTGGTAGTCTGTGTCAGGACACAGGCGTCCGATCAGCTTCTCATCGCGTGGATCGATGTGCAGCACATAGCCCTCACCCATGCCTTCTGAGGCCTCTGCGATGAGCCGACTCAGGATGGACGGATACTCCTTGCTGCTCCGGACCGCTGCGATCTTCTCTGCAGCGCGGTCGAAGACCTCCTCAAAGACCTCGCGTCGAACATCGGCCTTCGCGCGTCGGGTGGCGGCGATGGCGACGTTGTAGTCACTTGCTGCAGCCCGGTTCGCCTCTGCTATCGCCTTAGCGACATAGGCGTCCGCCTTGACGGCAGCCTCCTGCTCCAGGCCTTCGACGATCTTATCCCTCTCAGCCTGAGCGTCCCTGGTGACTTGATCGATGCCAGAGTGAGCTTGCGTATCCAACGCAGCCAGGATCTCTTCGATAGCCATGGCTGACTCAGGCCGCGTTGACGATCAACAACGAGGTCACAAAGCCCAGCAGCACGATGATCTCAGGCAGCGCCTGCAGCACGATCATCATCGTGGCGGTCTCTGGCCGCTCGGCGATAGTACCTGCTGCGGCAGTGCCGATCTTCGCCTGGGCGAAGGCGGCCGAGATCGCAGCGATGGCCATCGTTCCACCAGCAGCAAGATACCTTGCCACTGCGGCTGAAGAACCGCTGGGCGCTGCTGCCGTTGCCTCGGCTGCCAACGCCAGCGCCGGCACCAGGACAAGGCCTATCGTCATGAACATGACCAGCGACGCCTTGCCTGCTCCTGTGAAGATCTTTCGTTTCATTGGATCTCTTCCTTTCCTGCTCGTGCGAACGGTCGATATGGTCTACTTCCCCGCTCAAAGAAATTCCCAAAGAACTCGAGGAAGGTTAGACGTAAGGCATGGATCGAGGGGCTGAACAAGATGATCGCGAAATTGAGGATATGCAATACGATCGCGATCACGACCCCCCCGATGTTGGGCATGATCTTGAACATCAGGTCGTTGGCGGCATCGGCCAGAAGCGCACCGACCAGGCCCACTGCCATGATACGGATGTAGCTTGCGGAATGGCTGACCGCTTCGAGCATCTCGACGGCGCCCATGATACCTCCGCCGAACATCGCGAAGATCAGGCCGAGTCCCAGCACCACATACGCAACGTAGCGGAAGATCGCTGCGCCGCTCGCGCCGAGGACCGCTTGTACCTGCGGCATCATCATGCCGACGACCAGCAGAAGCGCCGCGAAGATGACCAGCAGCAGGCCGCCTTTCTCGAACATATGCTTCTTGTGTCCGCTCTTCTTGCCGTTGACGATCCCCAGTACCAGGCCAGCGGCGACTTCGAACACGCCGACGCCCAAGGCCAGGAACAGCAGCGTGGTCATCATCGTCTTCTCAGTTCTGAGGAAGGGCAACGTGAACCAGCTGGTGATCTCGATGGGATGGATGTTCCTGAAGAACGGGATGTACTCATACGCAAGGTTCCCGAAGAACTCGAAGTAGAAGCAGCCGAAGACCACCGTCATCACACCCGCCGGGAGCAAGACTCCCGTGATGTTCTTCACGCCGATCGAATCCGGCATCTTCTTGCGCAGCGCCAGGCAGACGAGGATCATCAGCAGCCCGTAGCCCGCATCCCCGACGATCATACCGAAGAGGAAGGGAAACGAGATCGCCACGATGGCCGTTGGGTCCATCTGCCCGTATAACGGCAGGCCCCAAAGCCCCAGGGCAGCGCGAAACGAGTTCATGAAACCCTTGCGCGGCTTCACTTCAACGGGGACCTCGGGATACAGGGCGGGCGTGATGGGCTCCTCTTCGATCATGACGTTCGGGTCGACAGCGGTGACCGTCGCCTCAAGATCGGCCAGGTCGCTCTTGGGGATATAGCCCTCTATGACAAAGGTGTAGGCGGTCTCCCCGAAGAGCTTGGTCACTGCGAATTCTTCCAGACGGTCATGGAGCGCGTCCTTGAGCCCGACGAGCTCCTCGAAGGAATCCTCCCCGAGCTTCGCGATCGACTCGTCGATCGTGGCGATCTGATGCGGGACCGCCTCGGACTGCTCCTGCAGATGCTGCATCGCTTCTGTGATCGGGACGTCTTCAAGCTCCGACGGAAGCTTGATCTGCGTCGTATGTTCCTTCTTCAGGAAGCTCCAGATCGTATCCATGTAGCGTTTCTCGCACACGACGACCAGGGGGGTGACCCCTTTGTCAGGAGCAGCATCGATCACCCGCGTCTGGTCACTGCTGATCTCACACAGCATCGGCTCAAGCATCTTGATCAGCGACTCGTACTTCTTATCGATCAACAATACGAGTGCGCCCATGTCCTTGCTCTCATCGAGCGTGTGCTTCTCGATGATCGGCGCGATCTCTGCGATGAGGGGCTTGTACTTCTCGAGCTCTGCCAGCTTCTTCTCAAGCGCCTCACGACGGGTAGCCAGGTCCTTGATCTGCGGCTCCAGCTTATCGAGTACGCGAACGGCATGGTCGAGCAACTCCGGACTCTCCTCCTGGAACAGAGACGCGCCCTGGCCTTTCGACAGATGGTGCTCGCCGGCGCCGTAAAGGCCCTGGCAGACCACGCTCGCGCGCTGCAGAGCCTCTTCCAGTTGCTCGATCTCCGTCTCACGATCCTCCGGCTGGCCCATACAGTCGATCGGGAGATCCCCTGATGTGATCTTCGGACTCAGGTCGTCGAACTGGATCTTCCCGAAGTCATACAGAGCCGTCAGGGTCTGCGGGAACAGCGCTTTGAGTCCGATGATACGGACCTTCGACATCTCAACGAGCATCAGGCATCACCCCCTTGCTCCAGCGCCTGCGCGCCTGTCACCAACGCGATGACCATCTCGACCGCAGGAGTGACGGCCGTCTCCAGATCGGAGCGAAGGGCAGCGCTCTCTTTGGCGTTGTGCGCCTGCATCTCCGCGATCCTGGCTTGCATGGAGGCCTTGATCGCCGCGGCCTCCTTCAGGGCGCGCGCGTGGGCGTCCTCCAGAGCCTGCTTGGTTATCTTGTCCTTATCGTCGGTGGCATGCGTGACGAGGTACTGCCCTTTTTCGCGGGCTTCCTCGACTTCTGCGATCAGCTGCGTCTCCCGCTCTATGATCCGATCGAACGCAGACGCCCCTCCTTTTGAGCGCTCGAGCTCCGGCGAAACTGCTTCTACCATCGGACCTCCTCCAGTTATGAGAACTGTTACGTTCAAGGCGCCCGGGGCGCCTGATCCACAGGATGAGAGTCTAACACTGCTTCTCACTATACTGGTTGTCTTTTGAAAAAGCAACAGAATATCAACGTTTTAATGTAGCGATGACGCGGGGCAGAAGTTTGTGCTCTGCTTCGTGGATGCGGGCTTCGAGGGTCTCAAGCGTGTCGTCAGGCAGGATCGGTACCTCGACCTGCGCGAGTATCGGGCCGTCGTCGAAGCGCTCGTTGGCGATGTGCACCGTCACACCCGTCACCGGGATGCCAGCGT
>WQUG01000065.1 GCA_009785855.1 Actinomycetes bacterium | reverse complement strand
TGACGATTTGTCAGAAAGTGCGCCGGTGGTCCGTTTCACCTGCTACCATACAGATACTGAGAGATCGTGTCGTAAAGGAGGCAGGAGGATAATGGGTTTTTCTCCCACATCAGCTGACATGGCCAACGCGTTGGGCGCTGTCTTCTGCTCGCTGCTGTTCGTGATAGTCCTGCTCGCGCTGTTCGTCGTGCTGTTCTACCGCATCTTCCACCGCGCCGGCTACAACGGCTGGCTCGGTCTGTTGGCGCTCATCCCCGGCATCGGGGCGCTGATCTGCCTGTGTATCCTGGCCTTCGACGTCTGGCCTGCGAAAAAGCGGGATGAGGCAGAGTGCGTGCGCTGTCAGCTGCCGGGCTACGGCGAGGGGACCTTCACCCCTGACGCGCCTCCGGCGCCCGCGCCCGCGCCCAGCATTCCGGCGCCGTCACCGGCGCCTCCGGTGGTGCCGGATCATCCAGGGATACCCGATCACCCTGAAGTACCAGACATGGTCGCACCCGTACCACCCGCGCCCGGGGAGGTCGGACCTCCGAGCCTATGAACGGTCCCGCAGGGGAGATCCTCCTCATCATCGTCCTCATCGTGATCAACGGCTACTTCGCAGCCGCAGAGATCGCGCTGATATCCGCTCGCAAGTCGCGCCTGCAGCAGCTCTCTGACAAGGGCCGGCGCGGGGCGACCACCGCGCTGAAACTCCTCGAGGACCCGACGCGCTTCATGGCGACGATCCAGACCGCGATCACGCTGGTCGGCATGCTGGCGTCGGCGACCGCCGCCGTGGCGCTGGCGGCGCCGTTGAGGCGCTGGCTGGTCAGCCTGGGCTTCGGCCCGCTCTCGCGCATCGCAAGCGGGCTCGCGCTGGTCCTGATCACGCTGCTCATCGCCTACGTCAACCTGGTGATCGGCGAGCTTGTCCCGAAGCGCCTCGGCCTGCAGCGCGCCGATCGTGTGGCCAGCTCCGTATCGCGTCCGGTCGCCTTCCTCTCGGCGCTGGGGCGCCCCGTCGTCGGCCTGCTGACGATCAGCACCAACCTGATCTGCCGTCTCTTTGGCATCAAGCCAGACGACGCGACCTCTGGTGTCAGCGAGGAGGAGATCCAGCTGATGGTCGCCGAACAGGACACGCTTGAAGACGAAGAGAAGCGCATGATCAACGAGATCTTCGACTTTGGCGATACCGTCGTGCGTGAGATCATGGTACCCCGCGTCGACATGATCTTCGTCGAGGACACCCAAAGCGTGCGCGAGGCGGCCGAGTTCCTGCATGCCACCGGTTTCTCGCGGGCGCCGGTCTTTCATGAGGACTTCGACAAGGTGATCGGCATCCTCGTGCTCAAGGACCTGGTCCTGCCGCTCTCCGACGGTCAGGGCGACGATCCCATCGAGGGCTACCTGCACGAGCCGGTCTTCATCCCGGAGACCAAGGACCTGATCGCCCTGCTCAAAGAGATGCAGCAGCAGCACTTCCAGCTGGCCGTCGTCGTCGATGAGTATGGCGGAACAGCCGGCATGGTCACGATGGAAGACATCGCAGAAGAGATCGTCGGCGACTTCGAGGACGAGTTCGATCGCGACAGCACGCAGATCCGCGTCGTCAGCGATGACGAGTGGGTCGTAGCAGGCGACCTGGATATCTCCGATGCCCTTGACCTGGGCTTTCCGCTTGAAGACAGCGATGAATACGACACTATCGCAGGTTGGCTCCTCGACGAGCTCGACCATATCCCGCACGTCGGGGAGAAGCTGGAGCATGAAGGATACCGCTTCACGGTGATCGCCATGCGCCGGCGCCGCATCAGCCGCCTGCGCATCGAGAAGCTGGAGCCTGAACCTGCTCCCGACGACGAGGCAGGTGAGTCCGATGAAGCATCGACGTCGGCGTTCTAGTCTGCTCCTCGCCTCGCTGGCGCTGGCGCTCGTCCTGCTCCTGCCGCCAGCAGCGACCCCCGCGACCCCCGCGACCACCCTCGACGTGGTGTCCACGGAGGCCAGCACTGCGGTGGAGTTCGGCTTCCGTCCGCAGAAGACCTTCCGCATGGCGACGCCGCTCGACGCCGAGGCGCGCTTCGACATGAAGAACTTCCTGCCCGCATCAGCAGGCGCCTCGCAGGGACGCGTCGCCGATTACCGCTTTCTGCGCGCGCTCAACGCGCCGGCACTGCGGGCGGCCGTAGGCCAGTCTCCCAACCGCGACTACGCGAAGATCCAGGCTGAGCTTGCCGCGCAGCAGAGCCGCGACAACGCCGCCCTTCTGGGGCGCGGCGACCTCTCGGCGGTCCTCTTCGGCGGCGCCAACGCAGGCGCGCCGGTCCAGGGGGCCACCTATCTGACTCCCGCGCAGACCGCCAGCCTCACGGGCTGGCACACGTCGCAGGCAAGCTGGTACGGGCCGGGCTTCTATGGCCAGCACACGGCCGATGGCACCGTCTACAACCAGACGATACTGCTGCTTGCCCACAAGACCCTGCCCTTCGGGACCCGGGTCGCCGTCAGCTACGGCGGGCGCACGATCATCGCTCCGGTCAAAGACCGCGGGCCCTATATCGCCGGTCGTGACTTCGATCTGTCCGCCGGGCTTGCCCAGGCCCTTGGATTCTCGGGAGTGCAGACCATCCGCTGGGCGATCGTCCCCTG
This sequence comes from Actinomycetes bacterium, assembly GCA_009785855.1. GTDB lineage: Bacteria > Actinomycetota > Coriobacteriia > WRKU01 > WQUG01 > WQUG01. The sequence continues at coordinate 1,609 of WQUG01000065.1, read as the reverse complement.
ACATGAAGCTCGCGACCGTCACCGTCCACTCGTATGAGGCGGGCACGTTGCGCCTGTACTTCGAGCCGCTGGCCGGCGCCCCCGCCACGACCGCCGGGCTCGACGTCGGTCCGCTGTTCGACGAACTCCCCGGCCTGGCGAAGCATCGCTGCGACAACGGCAAGCACCGGAGCTTCTGCGACGAGGCCCGCGACACAGAGCTCGCCCACCTCTTCGAACACCTGCTGATCGAGCTGGCGGCGACCTCCGGCGCCCCGCGCGAACAACTCAGCGGGGCGACGAACCTCGACGAGGCGCCGGCGCGCTATCGCATCCGGATAAGCGGCCTGCAAAGCGCCGTCCAGGCTGAAGTTTGTAGAGAGAATGCGATGCGTCTCCTGAAGCGCCTCAAACTGTGCGTATAATAAGAGAACGTATGAAACGATCGAACATGATCAGGAGGTAAGAAGATGTCAAGAGAGAGTGCAGGCTTCGGCCTTGGCGGATTCGTTCTGGGTGCGCTGGTCGGCGCGGCAGCCGGTCTGCTGTTCGCCCCCAAGCCGGGCAAGGAGACCCGCGAGTTCCTGGCAGAGAAAGCCAAGGACTACATCAACAGCGCGGAGGATATCTACGCGACGGGCAAGGACAAGGCCGTCGAGCTGTATTCGACCGCCAGTGATAAGGCCGGCGTCGCCAACACGCAGATCCGCGAGAAGATCGAGATCGCGCGCGCGCGCCTCAACGCGGCCGTGAGCTCTGCGGCAGAGACCGCCGGCGAGGGCCTGCAGGCTGCTGGAGAGAAGGTGGCGAAGGTCGCCTCCTCAGACGAGGGCGAGGCCGCTCCCGCCGAAGAAGCTGCTCCGGCCCAGTAAGCCAGCTGCATGCCAGCTGACCCGCAGATATCGCTGCGCGAGATATACCGCGTTCCTGTTCTGACCACGAAGCGCAACGGGAAAGTCAAACAGATCGGGCGCGTCGACGACGTGCTCTTCGATCTCGCCGAGCCGCGCGCGGTCGGCTTCTCGCTCAAGCGTCCCTGGCCGGCTGCGCTCTTTGGCCGGCGCTTCAGCCATCGCTATCTTGCGCGCTCAGCGCTGGTCCCTGCCTATGATGCCGAGGGCGCCCAGATCTTCACGCTGGACGCCCAGGCTCGCCCGCCACGCGGCCTTGACTGGGAGCGCACGGTCATCTTCTACGGTCTGCCGGTCTATACGACCGATCTGCAGAAGCTCGGCAAGGTCTCAGACGCTCTGATCCGCTGGGAAGACGGCACACTGGCCGGGCTTGAGGTGAGCGCCGGCGTCGCCAGCGACGCGACGCTGGGCAAGCGCACGCTGCCGGCAAGCTACGTCACCGGCTTCGTCGAGGCCCAGCAGGAAGAAGTCCCTCACGTACTCATGGTCGACGAACGCGCGAAGACCTGCGGCTATGCCGGCGGCCTGGCCTCGCTTGCGGGCAAGGCTTCAGCCAGGGCCAACGCCGCGGCGGAGAAAGCCGCGGTCGCGACCGGCGTGCTCGCGGGTAAGGCGATCGCCGGCACGCAGCAGGCCGCGAAGGCGGCGCTGGACAGCGAGACCGCTCAGGCCGCGAAGAAGCGCGCCAGGGACATGTGGCAGGGCTTCTCCGAGGG
>WQUG01000064.1 GCA_009785855.1 Actinomycetes bacterium | reverse complement strand
GATCTCCTCCGCTGCGACGTGGGTTAGTTGCAAGTCTGAAGGCGAGGGGGCTTGTTCGCGTACGCGAGCGACCCCCTCGCCTCCCACTACTCCCGCTGCTTCTGCTAAGATAGGCTCCGGAGGTAATGCTTGTGGGTATCATCACGATAGTCGTCGGTGTGATCGGACTGGGACTTTTGGTCTACCTGTTCTACATCCTGTTCCGGGGTGATCAGCTGTGAGCACGGTCATCTTCCAGGATATCTTCTTCCTGGCGCTGCTCATCGCGCTGGCGATCCCCCTGGGTCTCTACATCCACCAGGTCATGGATGGCCAGAAGACCTTCATGACCCCGGTGCTGGCCCCCGTCGAGCGCCTGATCTATCGTGTCATCGGCGCCAGACCCGACGACGAGATGAAGCCCAAGCGCTACGCCTTCGCGGTGCTCGCCTTCAGCCTGGTCGGCTTCCTCTTCCTCTTCGTGCTCCTGCTCATCCAGGGCATCCTGCCGCTGAACCCGCAGCATCTGCGCGGCGTGAACTGGCATCTGGCCTTCAACACCACGGCGAGCTTCATCTCCAACACGAACTGGCAGGCCTATGCGGGCGAGACCACCTTAAGCTACCTCTCCCAGTCCCTCGGCCTCACCGTGCAGAACTTCGTCTCCGCAGCCGTCGGCATCTCGGTGCTCTTCGTGCTCATCCGCGGCTTCATCCGCCACGAGAAAGAGACGGTCGGCAACTTCTGGGCCGACCTCACGCGCGTCACGCTCTACGTGCTCATCCCGCTGGCGGTCATCGTGACTGTGCTCATCGCCTCGCAGGGCGTCGTGCAGACCCTTGCGCCCGCGCATACTTCGACGACCTTACAGAGCGCGTCCACCGTCACCACCCACCTCGGGCCGGCCGCCTCGCAGGTCGCGATCAAGCAGCTCGGGACCAACGGCGGCGGCTTCTTCGGGGCCAACTCGGCGTTTCCTCTGGAGAATCCCACGGCGTTTTCGAACTTCATCGAGATGTTCAGCCTGCTGATCATCCCGGCAGCGCTCTGCTTCACCTTCGGCAAGGCCGTCAAGGACGCCAAGCAGGGCCACACCCTCATCACGGTCATGGTCGTGCTCTTTGTGGCCGCACTCGCCATCATCACGATCAGCGAGCACTCGCTTGCGCCTCACTATGCAGGGGTCATCGCCTCGGGCAACATGGAGGGCAAGGAGGTGGTCAACGGCGTCGGCGCCTCCTCGCTCTGGGGAGCCTCGACGACCGCCGCTTCCAACGGCGCGGTCAACGCCACGCCCGACAGCTTCACGGCGCTCGGCGGCATGATGATGATGTTCTTGATGCAGCTCGGCGAGATCGTCTTCGGAGGGGTCGGCAGCGGCCTGTATGGCATGATCGCCTTCGTGATGCTGACGGTGTTCATCGCCGGACTCATGGTCGGGCGAACGCCCGAGTATCTTGGCAAGAAGATCGGACCCTTCGACATGAAGATGGTCTGCGCGATGATCCTGGCGCCGCCCCTGCTCACGCTGATCGGGACTGCCGCCGCGACTCTGGCGCCAGGGGCGGCCAGCTGGCTGAACAACACGGGCGCGCATGGCTTCTCGGAGCTGCTGTACGCCTTCACCTCGATGGCCAACAACAACGGTTCTGCCTTCGCGGGCATGCATACCAACACGGCCTTCACGAACCTCACGGGGGGCGTCATCATGCTGCTCGTGCGTTTCATCCCCATCGTCGCGACGATCTTTCTGGCGGGCAACCTGTCGAAGAAGAAGATTGTCGCCTCAAGCGAAGGGACGCTTTCTACGAGCAACCTGACCTTCGCCGGGCTGCTCATCGCGATCATCCTGATCATCGGCGCCCTGAGCTTCCTGCCGTCCCTGTCGCTCGGCCCCATCGCCGACTTCTTCACACGGCTGTAGGGGGGCGCGCGTCATGAAACTCTCACAGAACGCCCAGATCACCGACGCCCTGAAGCAGTCCGTCGTCAAACTCAACCCGAAGACCCAGGTCAAGAACCCGGTCATGTTCGTCGTCTACATCGGGGCGCTCATCACGACCGTGCTGTTCTGCTTCGCCTTAGGCGGCATCCATGGCCCGGGCGAGCGCGCGGGATTCATCCTTGCCATCGCGCTCATCCTCTGGTTCACGGTGCTCTTCGCGAACTTCGCCGAGGCCATCGCGGAAAGCCGGGGACGCGCTCAGGCGGACTCTCTGCGCGGGGCGCGCAAGGACGTCATCGCCAGGAAGCTCAAGTCCGCCGACAACCCTAAGGACTACACCGAGGTCAAGTCCAATGACCTGAAGCGCGGCGACATCGTCTATGTTGCCGCCGGCGACCAGATCCCGATGGACGGCGAGGTCATCGACGGCGCGGCCTCAGTCGACGAGAGCGCCATCACCGGCGAGTCGGCCCCGGTCATCCGCGACTCCGGCGGCGACCGTACCGCCGTCACGGGCGGGACCTCGCTCGTCAGCGACTGGCTCATCATCCGCATCACGGCCGAGGCGGGGGAGAGCTTCCTTGACAAGATGATCTCGATGGTCGAGGGCGCCTCGCGCAAGAAGACCCCCAACGAGATCGCCCTGCAGATACTGCTCGTGACCCTGACCATCATCTTCCTCGTGGTCACGGCGACCCTCTTGCCCTTCACGGGTTTTGCGGCCGGACAGGCCGGACGCGGCGCTGCGATCTCGATCACGATCGTCGTGGCCTTGCTCGTCTGTCTGGCGCCGACCACTATCGGGGCCTTGCTCTCATCGATCGGTATCGCCGGGATGTCACGCCTGAACTCCGCCAACGTGCTCGCCATGAGCGGGCGCGCCATCGAGGCGGCAGGGGACGTGGACGTACTCCTGCTCGACAAGACCGGCACGATCACGCTCGGTAACCGCCAGGCGGCCGAGTTCCTGCCCGTGCCCGGTGTCGAAGAGAAGGACCTGGCCGACGCAGCCCAGCTCTCCTCGATCGCTGACGAGACGGCAGAGGGCCGCTCCATCGCCGTGCTCGCCAAGCAGCGCTTCGACATCCGCGGGCGCGACATGTCCAAGCTCAACGCGACCTTCATCGAGTTCTCCGCCCGCACGCGCATGAGCGGCATCGACTACACCGCCGATGGGCAAGCCAACGAGATCCGCAAGGGGGCGGCCGACGCCGTGCGTGACTACGTGACCGCTCAGGGCGGGACCTGGCCGGAGGCCTGCGACGAGCTCGTCAAACAGGTCGCGTCTCAGGGCGGCACGCCGCTCGTGGTGGTGCGCAACAAGCAGGTCCTGGGCGTCATCTACCTCAAGGACATCGTGAAGAACGGCGTCAAGGAGCGCTTCGGCGATCTGCGCAAGATGGGCATCAAGACCATCATGATCACCGGCGATAACCCCATCACGGCCGCAGCCATCGCCGCCGAGGCCGGCGTCGACGACTTCCTGGCCGAGGCCACGCCCGAGGCCAAGCTCACGCTCATCCGCGACTACCAGAGCAAGGGCCATCTGGTCGCGATGACCGGGGACGGCACCAACGACGCGCCGGCGCTCGCGCAGGCCGATGTGGCCGTCGCGATGAACTCAGGTACCCAGGCGGCCAAGGAGGCCGGCAACATGGTGGACCTGGACTCCAGCCCGACCAAGCTGATCGACATCGTGCGCATCGGCAAGCAGCTGCTCATGACGCGCGGGGCGCTCACGACCTTCAGCGTGGCCAATGACGTGGCGAAGTATTTCGCCATCATCCCCGTGCTCTTCTTCCTCATCTACCCCGAGCTTGCCCGCCTCAACTTCATGCGGCTGACCAGCGCGACGACCGCGATCCTTTCTGCGATCATCTACAACGCGCTCATCATCGTGGCGCTCATCCCCCTCTCACTCAAGGGCGTGAAGTACCGCGAGCTGCCGGCGGGCAAGATGCTCAGTCGCAACCTGCTGATCTACGGCCTCGGCGGCCTCGTCTCTCCGTTCGTGGCCATCAAGCTGATCGACATGATCCTGACCGTCTGTGGGGTGAGATAGATGCGGGTCTTTCTGAAACAGCTGCGTCCTGCGGCGCTCATCCTGTTGGTGATGATCGTGATATGCGGCGTGATCTACACCGGCGTTATGACCGGCGTCGTCAGCCTGATCTTCCCCCAGCAGGCCAAGGGCAGCATCATCACCATCACGCTCAAGGACGGCACGAAGAAGGACTTCGGCTCTGAGCTCATCGCGCAGAAGTTCACGGAACCCAAGTACCTGATCGGCCGCCCGATGACGGTCTCGAACCTGGGGCCTGCCTCCGATGCCCAGAAGAAGCTGGTCGCAGAGCGCGTCCAGTGGCTCCGCAGCCTCGACCCCGGCAACACGGCGCCGATCCCGGCCGATCTCGTGACGGCTTCGGGCTCAGGGGTCGACCCCTCGATCTCACCGGCGGCTGCTGACTGGCAGGTCGCCCGCATCGCGCGCGAGCGCGGCCTGAGCGAGGCAGCGGTCCGCGCCACCATCAAGAGGTACACGACGGGGCGTCTGGCCGGTTTCATCGGGGAGCCTGCCGTCAACGTACTTAAAGTCAACCTCGCGCTTGATGGCTTACTCTGATGGATGAGCTACGTCCCGATCCAGAAGGACTGCTCGAAGAAGCTCAGGCGACCGAGAGCACCCGCGGCAAGCTGAAGATATTCTTCGGCTATGCCGCCGGAGTCGGCAAGACCTATGCGATGCTCGACGAGGCTCAGGAGCTCCATGCCTCCGGGGTCGATCTTCTGGTCGGCTATGTCGAGCCTCACGCGCGCCCTGAGACCCTCGCGCTGCTCGAAGGTCTGCCGAGCCTGCCGCTCAAGATCATCTCCTACAAGGGCATCGAACTGCGCGAGTTCGATCTCGACGCGGCGCTTCAGCGCAAACCCCAGCTGATACTGATCGATGAACTCGCTCACACCAACGCCGAGGGCTGCCGTAACACGAAGCGCTATCAGGACGTCGAGGAGCTGCTCAACGCGGGTATCAACGTCTACACCACCGTCAACGTCCAGCATATCGAGAGCCTGAACAACGTCGTCGGCGACATCACGAAGATCACCGTGGGCGAGACCGTCCCCGACTACATCTTCGACCAGGCCGACAAGGTCAAGATCGTCGACATCGAACCTGATGAGCTGCTGCAACGCTTCGAGGAGGGCAAGATCTATCGCCCCGAGCGCGCCGCCGCGGCCATGGACCACTTCTTCACGACGAGCAACCTCAAGCTCCTGCGCGAGATCGCGATGCGCAAGGTCGCGGATCGCATCAGCCACGACAACCAGAGCGAGCGTCAGGTCACCGAGAAGATGGCCAGCCAGAAGCTCATGGTCTCGGTCACTCACCATCCCTCGTCGGCGCGCTGTATCCGCTGGGCCGCGCGCATGGCAAGCGCCTTCTTCATCCCCTGGGTCGCCGTCTACGTCGAGAGCAAGGACGCCGATGACTTAAGCGAGGAGCAGCGGCGCAGCATCCGCACGAACATGGCGCTCGCCGAGCGTCTGGGGGCAGAGATCGTCACGCTCTGCGGGCTCGATGTCGCCGGCGCCATCGCCGAATACGCTAAGCTCAGCGGCATCACGAACGTCGTCATCGGCAAGAGCCGTCATCGCCACTTCCTGCGCGCGGATTTCGAGGATCGCCTCAGCGCGCTGCTCCCCAACATCGAGATCCATGTGATCCCGAACACCGGCGGTTTCGCAGATAAGAACATCCGCCGCCCCTGGCGCCGCGACCTCGCCTTCTCATGGTTCGACACGCTCAAGTCCCTCGGTCTTCTCGTGGCAGCCACCGGGATCTCCTACGGGCTGACCGCGATCAGGATCGGCGACCAGAACGTCATCATGGTCTACCTCCTGGCCGTGCTGATCATCGCGCGCATCACGAAAGGCTTCATCTACGGCGCGGTGTCCTCGGTCATCAGCGTCCTGCTCTTCAACTTCCTGTTCATCCATCCGGCCTATACCTTCACGGCGATCGATCCGCACTATATCATCACCTTCCTCATCATGTTCCTGGTCGCGATCATCACCTCGACGATGACCTCGCGGGTCAAGACCCAGGCCAAGCTTGCGGTCAGAAGCGAGCAGCGCACCGAGATCCTCTACGAGATCAACCGCAAGCTCCTGGTCACCCGGGGCACGGCCAACATCATCGATCAGATCAACGGCTATATCTCCAAGCTCTTCGACCGCTCGGTCGTCTTCTACACCGATCCCTCCAGGACAGGCAATGCGGTCGTGCTGAAGAAACCAGGCGACGAGTCCGACGTCCTCCTGAGTCCGGACGAGGCGGCCGTCGCGCACTGGAGCTACCTTAACCAGAAACCAGCGGGAGCAGGCACCGATACGCTCCAGGGCGCCAAAGCTTTCTACCTGCCGGTGGTCACTCAGGGCAAGACCCTCGGGGTGATCGGGCTGGCCCGCGAGAAGGACACGCCGCTGCTTTCCCAGGACAGCAAGTTCTTCCTGCAGCTCATCGTCAGCCAGGCGGCCATGGCGCTCGAGCGCCAGTCCTTCTCTGACGCACAGCGTCGCGCGAACGAATCGACCGTCAAGGAGCAGATCCGCAGCAACCTCCTGCGCGCGATCAGCCACGACCTGCGCATGCCGCTGACGGGCATCAACGAAGCGAGCGCGACCCTGCTTGAAGAACACCCCGACGACGAGCTCCTCCACACCATCAACGACGATTCGAGCTGGTTGATCCGCATGGTCGAGAACCTCCTCTCGGTCACGCGTATCAAGGGCGAAGAAGCCCATCTGGTCAAGACCCCGGAGTCAGCGGCCAGGATCGTCGATGAATCGGTCGAGCGCGTCCACAAGCACTATCCGCTTGCGCACATCAGCGCGCACGTTCCCGACAAGACCCTCACGGTCCCGATGGACGGGATCCTCATCGAGCAGGTGCTCATGAACCTGCTTGAGAACGCGCTCGTCCATAACGAGGACGAGGTGAAGGTCCAGGTCAAACTCCGCCAGCGTAGCGGCAAGGCGTACTTCGTTGTAGAAGACGATGGCACGGGCATCCCCGGGCAGGTTCTGACGACGCTGTTCTCCGAGGTCGAGGATGACGACAGCAGGAGCGACGGATCCCGCAAAGGCCTCGGCCTCGGCCTTGCCATCTGCAAGTCGATCATCGACGCCCACGGCGGTACGATCACCGCAGAGAACAAGCCGGACGGCGGAGCCCGATTCAGCTTCGGCCTGCCGCTGACCGACTGAGACCCGCAGGTTCGTGAGAGGAGTAGATCATGGATCAACCAGTCAACCAAGACCCAACCCCGACGCCGTCACCGGCGCCAGACTTTGCCGCAGCGCCGTCACCGGCGCCGGCCCCGCAAACGGCACCGACACCGATACCGGCGCCAGACTTTGCCGCGGCTCCGTCGCCGGGGTCGGCCCCGCAAACGGCACCGACCCCGACACCGGAGCCTGTCGCAGCACCGGCGCCGAAGAAGCCCCTGAGCGCCTTGGCGGTGACCGGCTTCATCCTGTCGTTCTTCACCGGGCTGGTGGGGGTGATCGTCTCGATCATCGGGCTGGCGACGATGAAGAAGGCGGGTAAACGCGGCAAAGGTCTCGCGATCGCAGGCATCTGCATCGGGCTGATCGTCACGCTTTCGGTCGGGGGCTTCGGCGCTTATGCAGCGGTCAAGATCAACAAGGCTGACCAGGAACATCGCGCGCGGCTGGCCAAGATCGCGACGTATGATGCGCAGATCACAGAGCTGCAAGCACAACGGTCCCAATATGATTCAGCCCTCTCGGCTACCGGCGAGGTGTCGCTGGCGCTTGCAGCAGAGGCTGATATCACGGCCATGCCGGCGCCGCAGGATACGGCTGCGGACCGGGCCAAGGCGCAGGCGAACCTCGATCTGTTCACCAAGGGCAAAAAGGAGATCGCTGACGGAGTCACCGCGCTTGCCGCTGAGAAAGTGTTCTCAACGGACACGGATGGCGCGGCCAAACTGAAGGCGGTGACCGACGCCTGGAAGACGAGCTCTGCTGACTTCGACAAGCTGATCGGCGGCTTCAAGGCCTTCACCACCGGAGACTTCGACACGTATAACGCGATGGTCGACGCCTTACCGGGGGTCGATAAGAACGCCACTGCCCTCTCTGATGCGATAACGGCTCTGAGCAGCCATCTGTCCGATCAGGCGCTTGCGGTACAAGACAAGATCGACCAGGCCAAGGATAAGCGGAACAGCATCGTGAAGACCGATCAGGCACAGGCGAAGCGCAACCTCTGGCAGATCCTGTTCTGAGGCCGCCTCCTGTATACTGGATATCCCAGTAACAGGAGGAAACGGAGCATTATGCATACTGTCAAGATAGGACTCATCGGGCTGGGTACCGTCGGTGGCGGGGTCATCGACATCCTGTCCCGCCACCATGATGACTTCTGCCGTCATTTCGACCTCGACCTGCGTCTGGTGCGCGTGGCCGACCGCAACACGAAGCGTTTCGCGCAGCTGGGTCTCGATCCGGCGATCTGCACCGATGACGCCTTCGCGGTGACCGGCGACCCGGAGGTCGAGATCGTCATCGAGCTGATCGGCGGTACGGGAGTGGCGCGTGACGTGGTGGTCGCTGCCCTGGCGGCCGGCAAGCGGGTCGTGACCGCGAACAAGGCCCTCATGGCCACCTCCGGCCACGAACTGCTCAAGACCGCCGAGGCCCAGGGACTTGAACTGCGCTTCGAGGCGAGCGTCGGGGGAGGCATCCCCATCATCGAGCCGCTCAAGCATGCTCTGACCGCGAACAAGATCAGCGACGTGCTCGGCATCGTCAACGGCACGACCAACTACATGCTCACCAACATGGCCGAGCGGGGGCTTTCCTACGACGAGGCCCTGGCGGAGGCGCAGGCCCTGGGCTACGCGGAGGCCGATCCCTCCGCCGACGTCGACGGGCTCGACGCCGCGGCCAAGATCGCGCTCCTCGCTTCGATCGTGTTCCACTCGACGGTCACGCTCGATCAGGTCCATGCCGAGGGCATCCGGGATCTGTGCTCGACCGACGTCTCCTACGCGGCCCAGATGGGCTATGCGATCAAGCTGCTCGCCATCGCGCGCATGACCGACGGCGGCATCGACATCCGCGTGCATCCGACCATGATCCCGGCCAAGCATCAGCTGGCCGCCGTCAGCGGCGTCTACAACGCGATCTATGTGACGGGTGATGCGGTCGGCGACGTCATGTTCTTCGGCGAGGGCGCCGGCGCCGGAGCGGCGGCAAGCGCCGTGGTCGGCGACGTGATAGAGGCGGCGCGCGCCCTGTCCAGCAACAACACGGTCGTCGGCTGCACCTGTACCGACGAGGTCGCGATCCGTCCGATCTCTGAGCTTGAGACCTGCTACTACCTGCGCATGATCGTCGATGACAAGAGCGGGGTGCTCGCCCGGATGACGGCGGTGTTCGCCGCCCACGAGGTGAGCCTCAGCTCGATCATGCAGCAGGGCGTGGCAAAGGACGGGACCGCAGAGATCATCTACGTCACCCATCGGGCGCGTGAGGCTGATATCCGCGCGATCATCGGCGAGCTGGAAGCGCTCGACGTGGTCAAGTCCATCGCCGCGCTCATCCGGGTGGAGGCGCTGTGAGATGAAGGCCGGCTTCCTGGTCCCCGCCTCGACCACCAACCTGGGTCCGGGTTTCGACTGCCTGGGGATCGCCCTTGCGCTCTATAACCGCTTCGAGGCCGAACTGGCGCCGGAGTGGTCGTTTTCCGCGCGTGGTATCGGAGCGCATGAGCTGGCGGGGCAGGACCGCAACCTCGTCATCGACGCGATGCGTACGGTGTTTTCCGAGGTAGGGAGACCTGAACTTGCGGCGCGTATCTCCAGCGAGATAGCCGTGCCTCTGGCCAACGGGCTGGGCTCGTCGTCGACGGCGCTCGTCGGCGGTATGCTCCTGGCACGCGAGCTGCTCGCCCGTCAAGGGCTGGCCGCCGGTCCGACCGACGAACGTCTTCTGGAGCTGCTCACGCAGGCCGAGGGGCATCCCGACAACGTCGCTCCGGCCTTGATGGGAGGCTTCACGCTCTGCTGGTCGGCCGATGATCTGCGCTGCGTGAGCATCAAGCCGGCCGTCGGGCTCGCGGCCGTCGTCGTGCCTTCGCGCCGTGAGCTTGCGACCTCAGAGGCGCGCCGCGTCCTGCCGGACACGGTGGCGCGGGCCGATGCGGTCTACAACCTCTCGCATACCGCGCTGCTGGTCGCAGCGCTCCTGGACGGGCATCCGGATGTGCTGCGCGAGGCGACGACCGACAAGCTCCATGAACCGTATCGCGCGACGCTCATCAAGGACTTCGCAGCGCTGCGTGAGGCGCTGCTGCAGGTCGGCTGCGACGGGGCTTTCCTGTCCGGGGCCGGGCCGACTGTCGCCGGGCTCGTATTGGCCTGCGACGACGCGACCGCTCTTGAGCGCGCTCAGGCGATCGCTGAGGTCTTCAATGCCGGCGTCGGCGCCACGTTCCCGGATCGCGCCGAGGCGCTCGCGCTGGCCATCGCGCGCGAGGGCGCGATGAGGATCGATGATGCTGCGCTTTCTGACGACTGAGTCACGGGAGGCAGCGCTCAACCTGGCGACCGAGGAACTGCTCGTCAGCTCAGAGGATCCGGCCGACGTCATCATGCTCTGGCGCAACGATCCTGTTGTGGTCGTCGGGCGTCACCAGAACACGGAGCTGCAGGTCGATCGCGCCTACTGCGATGAGCACGGTATCGCCGTGGTCCGTCGCCTCTCGGGCGGGGGAGCGGTCTACCATGACGGCGGCAACCTCTGTTTCACGGTCATCACCCGCAGGGTCATCTCACGCGCGTCTGACTTTGGCACCTTCGCTCGCCCGGTGATCGAGGCGCTGGCCCGTCTGGGCCTGCATGCGGAGCTTTCCGGGCGAAACGACCTGATGCTTGACGGGCGCAAGTTCAGCGGCATGGCAGAATACCGCCATAAGACGACCTTGATGCAGCACGGTGCCCTGCTCTTTAACACCGATCTCAGCGTGTTGGGACGCGCTTTGCGACCGAAGTATCGCCCCTATCAGGTGGCTGAGGCCGGGGGAGTGCCGTCCAATGTGGCGCGTGTCACCAACCTGTCCGAGCACCTGAGTATCAGCTTCGAGGAGTTTCGCGCGACCCTCGTCTCCTGCTTCACGCAGGGAGCAGAGGTCGCGCGTCAGCAACTGAGCGCGGCTGAGCTGC
>WQUG01000063.1 GCA_009785855.1 Actinomycetes bacterium | reverse complement strand
CGGCACAGATAGCACAGGATGGTTCATTGGAGATGCCGGATAGATTTCGGTTCCTGACAGACGTCACTGCGAACCGAGACCGGCTAACTAAGTCGATCGAGCAGAAGAGTGAAAGCGATGTTCTCTGCGAGGTTCATGCGAACCAGTGTAGCGCATCAGTTCAACTCGCGTCAAAGGTCGCGGTCGCGATGACCTCGGCGCCTTCCCCGGGTTCGTACTCCGCATGCTGTTCGACCTTCACCGTGCCCTCGTTGAAGGTCAGCACGTTGTAGCTCAGGCAGCTCCGTCCCGGGTCCTTGCTGATCTTTCGCCGGGTCGAGGATCCGCAGGCGACGACATCGATCCCGTCCTGCTGGGTGATGAACGGGATGTGCTTGTGGCCGTGCAGGATGAGACGCACGCGCTGCCCCTTCAGGAACTGCACGAAGGCGGCCGCATCGGTCAGCCGCATCGTGCGCTCTGAAAAGACCTGGAACAGGAAGGCAGCGAGCCAGCGCGGCGCGATACGCCGCCACCAGGGCGGCAGGGGCGCCACATCCATCGGCACGGGCGCCACGTGATGGTGCAGCACCGCGACTAGCGTATAGTCCTGGGCGCACTCGATCTTATCGAGCAAAGCGGCTGCTGCCTCCATCTGGGCCCGGCCGATCTTTCCCTGGGCGAAGATGCCGTCAACGTTCGAGTTGAACAGGATGAATATCGTCTTGATACCTTCGACGCGCTTCAGACGCGGATAGCCGCCCACGTAGTTGGCGAGTGTCTGCGCCCCGTCGCGAAACGCCAGGCCCCGGGAGTTCACGTCGTGGTTGCCCAGCACGATGAGCGGCTCGCGATGCGACTTCGAAGTCAGATAGTCCGTGAACTTGAGGAACTGGGCGCCGTTTTCCGCTGTTGGGCCGTTGACCCCGTCGCCGGTGACGATGAAACCGACCTTCGTCCCTGGCGGAAGTTCTGCGATCCGCTCTTCGATGAGCTCTTTAAGCCGAGGCAGGACCTCCTCTGTGCCCTTCGAGCCGAAGTGCGTATCACTCAGATGGAAATAAACGTGCACAGATCTGTTTCGCAGGATCAGTCCTGCTTGACGTTCAGGACCAGGCGGAAGACGAGCGCCGCCAACGCTGCGCCGACCAGCGGCCCGACGATGAACACCCACAGGCTCGAGAGCGCCGCGCCACCCGCGAAGAGCGCGGGTCCGATGCTGCGAGCCGGGTTGACCGAGGTACCCGTCAACGGGATACCGACGATGTGCACGAAGGCAAGGGTCAGGCCGATGACGATACCGGCGACCGAGCCGAACTCCTTCTTGGAGGTCACGCCCAGGATGGCGAGCACGAAGATGAAGGTGAGTATCACCTCGACGAAGAGACCGGCGCCGGCCGAACCCGCTACGCCCGCAAGCCCGTTACTGCCGAGCCCGCCGGTCATGTCGTGGACGCCGAAGCCGACCAGGACCTTCAGAAGCCCCGCGCCGGCGATAGCTCCGATGATCTGGCTGATCACATAGCCTATGAAGTCGATGACCGACATGCCGCCATTGAGCAGTACCCCAAGCGAGACCGCCGGATTGATGTGACAACCCGAGACGTTACCGATCACATAGGCGCAAGCCACGATCGAGAGTCCGAAGGCCAGAGCGACAGCGAGATGACCTCCGGGCGACTTCGCGCCCAGAACCACCGCTGCACCGCAGCCCATGAAGGTCAGGATCAAGGTCCCGAGAGCCTCCGCGACATACTTCTTACCTGATGCGATCATCGTCATGTTCCTTCCTCTTACTGGTGGTGGAGGTGGGGGGAATCGAACCCCCGTCCAGACATACGCCTTGCAGAGCATCTCCAAGCTCAGTCGCCAGATGATCTCGAAAGGGGTCCGCCTGACGACCCACAGGATCCCTTTCATGGCTGTTCGATCTTAGCCCTGCGTCATACAGCCCACGTTCGCAGGAAGCAGTCTCCTTAAGTGACGTCGCCCCGGCGCCGGAGACAGAGCCCCGGTTTGACGTCGCCGGCTAATTAAGCGGCGAGTGCGTAGGTGTTTTCGCCATATAAACAGCGAGTACCCCTGTTTAACGAGGCGAGGAGACCTCGGCTTGCTTCTCTGGTCGGTATATGCCTGTCGAAACCAGTGCACCCCCGGTCCCGAGCTCTTTCAAGGTTCGGTTAACAAGTATAACAAGAAACAGAGAACCGGGCGCATCAGCGCCCGGTTCCTCCACCCCTCTCGTGAGCTGCCCTTCCCCCTGTCTTCATGCCCCTGCGAAGATCAGATCGGGTACGCCCCGAGACTTGATGGCTGTGTCATAAAAACACCCGACACTACTATAGCTGAAATCACCGCAAAGAGCAAGCCCCCTGCGTGTCGATGGTAGCTCATCGTTGCCGTTCCTTACACGTCCGCTCTATCTCACGCTGCGCGTCGCGCTTGGCTGCTGTCGCTCGCTTGTCGTAAAGATGCTTGCCGCGCGCGACCCCGATCTCGACCTTCACGAGACCCCGCGCGTAGTAGAGTTTGGTCGCAACGATCGTATTACCCTTCTGGCGTACGTGTTCAAAGAGTTTGCTGATCTGACGTTTGTGGAGGAGGAGCTTGCGGGGACGATCGGGGTCGACGTTGTTGTAGCTGCCCTGCGCGTAGGGCTTGATATGCAGACCGAGGAGCCAGGCCTCGGCGCCGTCGATGCGCACATAGGCTTCTTTCAAAGACAGGCCGTTCGTTCTGATCGATTTGATCTCGGTGCCGGTGAGCACGAGGCCCGCCTCCCAGGTCTCGTCGATGAAGAAGTCATGGTAGGCCTTCTTGTTCGAGGCGATGAGGCGCTCGCTCTTCTGGGGCGTGCCCTTGGCCATCGTCAGGCAGAAAGGTCCGTTGCGTTGTCCAGGTCGAGCACGAAACGCGTCAGGATCTTCACGCAGCTTTCCATGTCGGCCAGCGAGACGACCTCGGTCGGCGTGTGCATGTAGCGATCCGCGATACTCACGAGCGCGGTCATCTTGCCGCCACGGGCCAGCTGTGCCGGGTTGGCATCCGTGCCGGTCGCGCGCGGCTCGACCCCCAGCTGATAGTCGCAGCCCTCGTCGCGGGCGGCCTGCTCCAGGCGTGCCAGCAGCGCATGGTCGATGTTGGGGCCGCGTCCGAAGACGGGACCCTTACCGACGATCTGCTCGCCGTGACTGCGCTTGTCGATGTCAGGATAATCGGTGGCATGACAGACTTCGACCGCGATGAAGATGTCCGGGTCCAGCGCATAGGCAGAGGTCGCGCCGCCGCGCATCCCGATCTCTTCCTGCACGCTGCCCACGCACCAGAAGTCCGACTTCGCGCCCCCCGCAGCCTTCAGTTCCTCAAGGACACGTGCCGCGATCCAGGCGCCCATCTTGTCATCAAGGGCGCGCGAGACGATCAGATCATCGCCCAGGCGCTCAAGCCCGGCATGGATCGTGATCGGATCGCCGACCCTCACCCGCTTCTTCACCTCGTCGGCAGGAAGGCCCACATCGATGAAAAGCTTCTCGAGCGCCGTGACGGTCTTGCGGTCATCGGCTTCGATGAGATGGATCGGTTTGCGACCGAGCACGCCCAGAAGCGGGCCGTCTGTCGTGTGCACGTCGACGCGCAGGCCGGGCAGGATCGCCGCATCGACGCCGCCCAGAGCGGCGAAGGAAAGATAGCCCTCCGGGCTGAGGTAGCTGACGATGAGCCCGACCTCATCGATGTGGGCGGCAAGCGCCACCGAAGGCGCCTGCGGATCGGACCCTCGAAGATACGCATGGACGGAGCCCAGGGTATCGACGCGGATCTCGTCGGCCGCGCCTTCGAGTCGGGCGCGCAGCACGTCGGCTGCAGGCTTCTCCCAGCCCGTTGGCGACGGCGCCTCGATGAGCTCCTTCAAGAACGCGAGATCTGTCCTCTTCATCGCGCCTCTCCTCTCCTACTGCGCCTTCGCCTTGACAAGTTCAAGCGCCTTTTGCAGCTGGGTGTCCTTGGCCTGGTCGCTCTCCAGCGCGATGTCCATCTCAAGCTTGACGTCAGGGGTGACTCCCTTGGCGTTGATGTTGCGGCCCTTGGCGGTGAGGTAGTCGGCGGTCGTCATGAAGGCCGCGCCGCCCGCGAAGGGCAGCTCGGTCTGCACGCAGGCCTTGCCGAAGGTCGTCGAACCCACCAGCTTCGCGCGGCCGTAGTCCTGCAGGGCGCCCGCGACGATCTCTGAGGCTGAGGCGCTGTTCGCGTTGACGAGCACCGCCAGCGGCAGCTCCTTGCTCAAGGTGTCCCCGGTGGCGGGAAGGACGCTCGTTCCCTGAACGCGCGACTTGATCTGGACGACGGGTTGACCCTTCTTCAGGAAGAGCGAGCCGACACCGACCGCCTGGTTGAGGTCGCCGCCCGGGTTGTCGCGCAGATCGAGCACCAGCGAGGTCGCGCCCTGCTTGATGAGCTTCTCGTAAGCGCTGCGCAGGTCCTCGGTCGACTTCTCGTTGAACTCGAAGAGGCGCACGTAGCCGACGTGGCCATCGAGCATCTTGCTCTCGGTATTGGGCGTCGTGATGATCGCCCGTGTGATCGTGACCGTATAGGGGTTGCCGAAGGTATACCTGATGTTCTGCGGCATCTTATCCTTCGTATAGGGACGCTGCATCGTCAGGGTGACCGAGGTCCCGACCTTACCTCTGACAGCCGCCTGGACCTTCTGGGTGGTCCAGGTGTTCGAGCTGGTGTTGTCGATCTTATAGAAGTAGTCTCCTGCCTGCAGACCGGCCTTTGCCGCCGGCGTGTTCGGGTAGACCTGGTTGACGATGACGGTCCCGTCCTTCTCTCCTAAGACGACGCCGATCCCCCCGAACTGACCGGCCATGTCCTCGGTATAACTCGCCAGAGCCTTGGCGTCCAGGAAGCGTCCGTAGACATCGCCGTTGCTCCTGAGCAGCCCGTTGAGCGCGCCCACCGTCGCAGTCGTCTCGCTGGGGGGGTCATTGGCCTCCCGCTGCATGAGCGCGAAGAGCTGGGCGGTCTGATCGCCCAGGGCGGTACCGCTCTGGTCCGTCTTGAGCAGGTTCGTGCCCGGCACGTTGAGCAGCTGGGAGCTGACGACGCCTGCCACGAAGAAGACCAGGGCCAGGACGACTCCGCCCAGTATCAGGGCTACGATATGCTTTCTCTGTGACATACCGAGGTCACTTCCTTTCTGGGATCAGAGACGGTGAGAACGACGCCGGACGACACTAGACCTTGAGGTAGCGGCGCATCGCGATCCACGATCCAAAGACACCGATCAGTACCCCACCGGCGATAAGTATGAGTGAGACCACCCAGATGTAGCCGTTGGTGGACCCGAAGGGCATGAAGCGGATCGTGTTCTGGATCTTCGGGAGCGCGAGGAACTGGAGCGCCAGCATGACCCCGATCGCCATGAGCGAACCGACGATCGCCTGCATCATGCCTTCGAAGACGAAGGGCATGCGGATGAACCAGTTGCTCGCCCCGACCAGACGCATGATGGCAAGCTCGTTACGGCGCGCATAGATGGCCATCCGGATCGTGTTGTTGATGAATATCAGGGAGACGACGGCGAGCATCACGATGAACACGATACCGACCACTCTCAAGACCCGCGTGAAGTTGAACAGCCGCTTCACGATGTCCTGCCCATACCTGATGGACTGGCTCGGGTCGTTAGGCGGCGAGGCGATGTTCTTGAACTCGGGCGTCGCCTTGATCGTGTTCACGACCTTCTGCACGTTGTGCGTATCATGAAGCTGGACCTCGATCGAAGCGGGCAGCGGATTGCCCTCGAGGTTCCTGGCGATGTCCGGCGTCTGCTGGGTCTGACGCTTGAAGCGCGCGAAGGCCTGGTCTTTGCTCACATAGTCGACCTGCTTGACCAGATCGTTGGTCTGAAGCTTACGCTGAAGCCCTTCGACGTCAGTCTGGCTCGCGTCATCTTTGATGAAGACCTGGATGTTGACCTTCTGTTCCTGCCCGGCGATCAGCGAGCTTGCGACGTTGCCGATCAAAAGGCTCACTCCGATCAGCAGCAAGGACAGGAAGATCGTCACGACGGCGCCGAAACTCATCACCCAGTTCCGCTTGAAGCTGGTGCCTGCCTCCTTGAAGAAATATCCTGCGTTAATTGGCATGACCGTACACCCCCCTGCTCTGGTCGCGAACGATGTGGCCTTCGTCCAGGGCGATGACGCGCCGACGCATCCGGTTGACCATCTCCTGGTCGTGCGTGGCGACAAGCACGGTCGTGCCCGTGTGGTTGATGCGCTCGAGCAGCTTCATGATGCCGAAGGATGTCTGAGGATCGAGGTTACCGGTCGGTTCGTCACAGAGAAGCAGCGGCGGGCGGTTCACGAAGGCGCGCGCGACGCTCACTCTCTGCTGCTCACCACCGGAGAGCTCATGAGGATAGTTGTCGATCTTACCCTCCAGACCGACCAGGCGCAGGACCTCGGGGACCTGCGTGTTGATGACATGCTTCGACTTGCCGATGACCTGCAGCGCGAAGGCGACGTTCTCGAAGGCCGTCTTGTTCGGCAGGAGCTTGAAATCCTGGAAGACGCAGCCGATATTGCGCCGCAGGTAGGGGATCTTCGAGGTGCGTATCTTGCTGAGGTCGTGACCCGCGACGATGATGCGCCCCGATGTCGGGATCACCTCATGCAAAAGCGAGCGGATGAAGGTCGATTTCCCCGAGCCGGAATGTCCGACGATGAACACGAACTCCCCGGCAGCGATCTCGATCGAGACCCCGTCAAGGGCTGCGCGCTCTGGCACATAGCGTTTGGTCACGTTCTGCATGACGATCATCGGGGGACCTGAGGGACGCCTTTCCGTGGCGGTCAGCGTATCCTCAGGAACGATATGGTCGAGTGTTGCCTGTAGATCGGGCAAAACAACCCTCCTTCGCGTAGGGAACATACCGTATCAGTGTAACAGGGGCGCAAGCCCTTCTTCTGAGGTATGGATTAATCGTAACCTTACTTCACATCTTGCGCACATCGCACAGGCGCAGGGCGGCTTCAACGATGGCGGGCGCATCCAGACCGAAGAAACGAAGCAGCTCATCAGGCTCGCCACTCTGACCGAAGCGATCCTGCACGCCGACCCGTAGCAACGGGCAGGGAAAGCCCTCTGACAGGGTCTCGGCGACGGCCGAACCGAGTCCTCCGATGATGTTATGCTCTTCGCAGGTCACCACGCGTCCCGTTCTCGCGGCGCTCTCAAGGATCGTCGCCGTATCAAGTGGTTTGATGCTGAAGGCATCGATGACCTCGGCGGAGATGTCGCGGGCTGCCAGGATATCGGCGGCCTCAAGGGCCGCTGAGACCTCGACCCCGCAGGCGATGAGACTCACCTTGTCGCCGGCCCGCAGCACCTTCGCGCGCCCCAGCTCGAAGTCGTCTTCTGCCGTATAGAGCTCCGGCACGCCCGCGCGTCCCAGGCGGACGAAGAAGGGTCCCGGGGTATGGGCCGCCAGGCGCAGGGCGCTCTTCGCGCTCTGATAGTCGGCGGGTACGAGCACGCGCATGCGAGGCAGGACCCGCATCAGCGCGATGTCCTCGAGCATCTGATGGCTGCCGCCATCCGGACCGACCGTCACCCCCGCATGAGTGGGCGCGAGCTTGACGTTCAGGTCACTGTAGCAGACCGTGTTGCGGATCTGGTCGTAGGCGCGGCCCGTACCGAAGACCGCGAAGCTTCCCGTGAAGGCGACCTTGCCCGCCAGG
The DNA here is from genome assembly GCA_009785855.1 of Actinomycetes bacterium. Taxonomy (GTDB): domain Bacteria; phylum Actinomycetota; class Coriobacteriia; order WRKU01; family WQUG01; genus WQUG01. The sequence goes on along the minus strand of WQUG01000063.1, from coordinate 3,457 downwards.
GAAAGCCCCGCCGCCACGTCGATCATGTTCGCTTCTGCGATACCGACCTCGACAAGGCGGTCCGGGTAGACCTTACCGAAGGCCGCCGTGGTCGTCGATCCGGCCAGATCGGCATCGACCGCGACGACATCGAGCCCGCCGTCAGCCAGCTCGATGAGGGTCTCGCCCAATGCGGCACGCGTCGCTTTGCTCATCGCGCATCCCCCCCTTCGCTGCAGGCGCAGATCTCACCACAGGCCTGGGCGCACTCTTCTGCGCTCGGAGCCTTGCCATGCCAGCCGACCTCATCACGCATGAACGACACGCCCTCTCCTTTATGGGTGTGGGCGACGATCACCCGCGGCATATCCACGCGGCGCAAAGCGCTCAGCGCCTCATAGAGCGCTTCGATGTCATGACCGTCGACGTCTGAGGCCTCCCAGCCAAAGCTCGCGAACTTCGCGGCGACGTCACCGAGGGCCATCACTTCCTCGGTGGGCCCGTCGATCTGCAGCATGTTGCGGTCGACGATGGCGGTGAGGTTGTCCAGCTTATAGTTAGCCGCGAATTCGGCGGCCTCCCAGACCTGCCCCTCCTGAAGCTCGCCGTCGCCAAGGACCGTGTAGACCTGCGGCAGACGGGCCGTGGCGCCGAGCGCGTGATCCATGCGCAGACCCAGAGCGAGTCCGGCCGAGATCGAGAGTCCCTGACCGAGCGATCCGGTCGAGACCTCGACGCCGGGCAGGCGACGCGCGTCGGGATGTCCCTGCAGGCGGCTGCCGAGCTTGCGCAGGGTGAGCAGCTCATCTGCCTCGATGATGCCGAGCTCGGCGAGCGTCGCATAGAGTACGGGAGCGGCGTGGCCTTTGGACAGGATGAAGCGGTCACGTCCGGGCCAGTCGAGTTCATCGGCATGGAAGTGCAGGACCGGCGCGAAGAAGAGCGTGGTGAGGATGTCTGCGGCGGACAGCGAGCCGCCGGGATGCCCCGATCCGGCTGCGGTGAGCATCTTGAGGATCGAGACACGGATGCGCGCCGCACGGGCGCGCAGGGAGGCGATATCAGGGGTCGCTGCAGTAACGGGATCAGACATGGGGGCCTCTTATCCGCTCGAATGCCGGCTTCACTCTTTTATCCTAGCAGAATCCGGACGTCCTGCAGCCACCCAACGATGCCAGGCCAGGATGAAACCTTCGATGTCACCGGCGAGCACGGCCTCGACGTTGCCCTTCTCGTGTCCGGTGCGCAGGTCCTTGACCATCTGGTAGGGATAGAGCACGTAGCTGCGGATCTGTGAGCCCCAGCTGATATCGGCCAGCGGCCCCTGAAGCTCCTTGAGCTCAGCCGCACGCTCCTCCTGGGCGCGCTCGAAGAGGCGCGCGCGCAGGATCGAGAGCGCCGCGTCCTTGTTCTTGTGCTGGGACTTCTCGTTCTGGCAGGTCACGACGATGCCGGTCGGGATGTGGGTGATGCGCACCGCTGAGTCGGTCGTGTTCACGCTCTGTCCCCCCGGACCACTGGAGCGGTAGACGTCGATGCGCAGGTCCTCGTCGCGGATCTCGACCTCGACGTCGTCGGGCAAAACGGGCAGGATCGTCACGCCCGCGAAGGTCGTCTGACGGCGCTTCTTGAGGTCGGTCGGAGAGATGCGGACCAGACGGTGCACCCCCTGCTCGGCGCGCATCATCCCATAGGCGTCGCGCCCGTGCAGTGTGAACACCGCGCGATCGATACCGATGCTTTCTCCGGGCTGCGCCTCGTGCACGTCGACCTTCCAGCCACGACTCTCGGCGAACTTCAGGTACATGGTGAAGAGCATCTCGGTCCAGTCCTGGGCCTCAAGGCCCCCCTGGCCGGGAGTGACGGTCACGATGACGTCAGAGTGATCGAACTCACCATCGAACCAGCGCGCCACCTCCCGCTCGTCGATCAGCATCTCGAGGCGCCCGATGAGTTCGGACGCTTCCTGCCAGAGCTCCTCGTCGCCGGCCTCAAGCGCCAGCTCATGCGTGGCCTCGGTATCTGCCGCGATCTTCTGGAGCTCATCGATCTCTGCCAGCTCTGCGCGAAGCTCGGCCATCTGCGCGCTTGCTTCGCGAGCTGCGTTCACATCATCCCAGAAGCCCGGCTCGGCACTGCGCTTCTCAAGACCTGCGAGCCGCGCGCGCAGCTCGTCAGGACTGGCTTGTGAGACAAGCTCATCAGCGCGGCTGACGAGCGCCTCGATCTCGGCGCTTCTGCTCTCCAACATGGCGTTTATCGGGCCGGCGTCACCACGTTTGCCCCATGGCACTTCTTGAACTTCTTGCCGCTGCCACAGGGGCAGGGGTCGTTACGCCCGACCCCGGCGTAAGGGTCGTCAGCGACCGTATGCTGGGTCTTCGTCTTGTAACCCGCCGCGCGGTTCAGGGCCGACGAGCTCAGGCCCCCGAGCTCTGCGGTCGCCTCCTCAGCCACGCCTGCGAACATGCTCTCTTCACTGGGGGCGGTGTAGTCAGCGTCATTGAGATAGCTCGGCGCCGGCGTGTTCTCGAGCACGATGTTGAGGTGCATGAGCGTCTTGATGTAGTCCTCGTCGATGGCCTGGACCAGCTCGATGAAGAGGTTATAGCCCTCGTTCTTGTACTCGACGACGGGGTCCTTGGCGCCCATCGCGCGCAGGCCGATGCCCTCTTTAAGGTAGTCCATCTCCTGCAGGTGCTGCATCCAACGGGTATCGAGCACGCGCAGCATGACCTGACGCTCCAAGTCGCGCATGTTCTCCTCGCCGAGGAGCGCTTCCTTCTTCTTGTATTCCTTGTGCACAAGCTCGTAGTAGTTCCGGGAGATATCCTCCGGCTTTTCCGCATCCTCGACCGCCTTGGTCGCGGGGCGCTTGGTCAGACCGCTGAAGTCGCGGAACCAGCGGATGAGCCCCTCTGTGTCCCAGTCGTCCTTTTTCGTCGAAGCGGAGTCCTCGCCGCAGAAGTCGGCAACGGCGCGCTGACACGTCTCGCGGATGGCCGTCGAGACGTGATCATGGATGTCCTTGCCGTCGAGCACCTTGCTGCGCTCGGCGTAGATGACCTCGCGCTGCTTGTTCATGACGTCGTCGTAGTCGAGCACGTACTTACGGGAGGCGAAGTTCATGGCCTCGACCTTGTGCTGGGCGTTCTCGACGACCTTAGAGACGATGCCGGCCTTGATCGGCATGTCATCGGGTACGTTCGCGCGCTCCATCATGGCCGAGATGCGGTCCATGCGGTCCCCGCCGAACAGGCGCATCAGGTCGTCTTCGAGCGAGAGGTAGAACTGCGAGAGTCCCGGGTCGCCCTGACGCCCGCTGCGTCCGCGCAGCTGGTTGTCGATGCGCCGCGAGTCATGGCGCTCGGTACCGATGACGGCCAGCCCGCCTGCCTCGACGACCTTGATATGCTCTTCATCACAGGTCTTCTTGATCTCGGGCAGATACTTCGCCCGCTCCTCGTCGGTGGCCTCT
>WQUG01000062.1 GCA_009785855.1 Actinomycetes bacterium | reverse complement strand
GACGCCTACGAGACCGGCCGCGGCTCGATCACGATGCGCGGCAAGGCGCACGTCGAGCAGACCAGCACGGGGCGCCAGCGCATCATCATCACCGAGATCCCCTACCAGGTCAACAAGGCCAAGATGGTCAAGCACATCGCCGACCTCGTGCGCGACAAGAAGCTCACCGAGATCAGCGACATGCGCGACGAGAGCGATCGCCGGGGCATGCGCGTGGTCATCGAGCTCAAGCAGGCCGCGATCCCGCAGGTCGTGCTCAACAAGCTCTACAAGCACACGCAGCTCCAGCAGAACTTCGGCGTGATCATGCTCGCGCTGGTCGACGGCGTGCCGCACGTACTCACTCTCAAAGAGGTGCTGCAACACTACCTGGAGCATCAGGAAGAGGTCATCGTCCGGCGCACGAAGTTCGAGCTGCGTAAGGCTCAGGAGCGCGCCCATCTGCTCGAGGGTTACGTGATCGCGCTGGACCACATCGACGAGGTCATCAAGGTCATCCGCGAGAGCTATGACGACGCCAAGGAGCGTCTGATCGAGCGCTTCAAGTTCTCCGACGTGCAGGCGCAGGCCATCCTCGACATGCAGCTGCGCCGCCTGCAGGGGCTCGAGCGCGAGAAGATCGAGGCCGAGCTCGCCGAGCTGCGCGAGAGGATCGCCTACTACGAGAAGGTGCTGGGCGACGAGGGGCTGGTGCGCCGGATCGTGCACGACGAGATGACGGAGATCCGCGCCAAGTTCGCCGACAAGCGTCGCAGCGAGATCAGCGACGCGGCCCGCGACCTTGACGTCGAGGACCTGATCGCAGAAGAGGACATGGTCGTGACCATCACGAAGGCCGGTTACGTCAAGCGCCTGCCGGTGGCGACCTACCGCCAGCAGAAGCGCGGCGGCAAGGGCATCGCCGGCGTCAACCTCAAGGACAACGACTTCGTCGAGCAGCTCTTCATCGCGAGCACGCACGACTACGTGCTGTTCTTCTCGACCAAGGGCAAGGTCTACCGGCTCAAGGTCCACGAGCTGCCGGTGGGGAGCCGCCACGCGCGCGGCACCGCGGTGGTCAACCTCCTGCCCTTCGAGCAAGACGAGAAGATCGCGGCCGTCATCAACACGAAGAACTTCCCGGCCGACGAATACCTGCTGTTCGCCACCCGCGCCGGCATGGTCAAGAAGACTGCCATGGACGCCTACAAGAACGGGCGGCGCGACGGCATCATCGCCATCAAGATGCGCGACGACGACGCGCTGATCAGCGTGCGCCGCGTGCGCGAGGGCCAGCAGGTCATCATGGTGAGCACGGTCGGCAAGGCGATCAAGTGGGACGAGAAGGAAGCCCGCAAGATGGGCCGCGACACCCAGGGCGTCAAGGGCATGAACATCAAGGAAGGCGAGGCGGTGCTCGGCATGGAGATCGCCCCGCAAGGCTCCGAGCTCTTCGTGGTCACCGAGCGTGGCTACGGCAAGCGCACCGCGATCAGCGACTACCCGACGCACCATCGCGGCGGCCAGGGGGTCAAGACCATCGTGGTCACCGAGAAGAAGGGGCTGCTCGCCGGCATGAAGATCGTCGGACCGGGCCATGAGCTCATGCTCGTCAGCGAAGAGGGCGTGGTCATCCGCGTCAAGAGCGACGACATCAGCAAGCTGGGGCGCTCGACACAGGGGGTCAAGGTGATGAACGTCGCCGAGACCGACCGGGTCAGCGCCATCGCGCGCGTGAGCTCCGGCAAGAAGAAGGCGAAGGCGGCCGGCAAAGCGAAGGCGGCCGTGCCCAGCGGCCAGGAGGCCCTTGAGGTCGAAGGCCTGCAGGCGCCGGCAGAGCTGGAGGCCGACGAGGCCGAAGAACTGCTGGACGAGGAATTCGAAGACGAATAGTGCGACAGAGGGGCCGGGCCCCTCTGTCACATAGTGACATTCTTGCTGAATAGCTTTAGTGACAATACTGCTGATCAGCGACAGTGCATTTGACAACAGTCACGTTACACGTTACAATAATGCCATGATCAGGTCGTTCGCCGATAAACACACCGAGCAGGTCTTTCTTACAGGAAGTTCCCCTAAGCTTCCGCCCGATGTGCGAAGAAGAGCGGTGCGCAAACTTGATCTGGTCGACACGGCCGTCAAGGTCGACGATCTGCGAGTGCCTCCGGGCAATAGACTACATGGGCTTGAGGGCGATCGGAAAGGTCAGCATTCGATATCGATAAACGACCAGTGGCGCATCTGCTTTCGGTTCTCAGAAGGCGATGCCTACGAAGTAGAGATCTGTGACTATCATTAGAAACGAGGTGAGCAGTATGAGCGATGTAATGAGGACCAGGCGACCCACCCATCCGGGGGAGATGCTTCGCGAGGAGTATATGCCGGACTTCGGGCTGTCTGTGCGCGACCTGGCTGAGCTACTGGGGGTTTCCCGCCAGTCGATCAATGAACTGGTCGGCGAGCGGCGCGCGCTCAGCACCGAGATGGCGATCAGGCTCTCTGCACTCTTTGGCAGCTCTCCTGAGTCCTGGCTCAACCTGCAGCGCAATGTAGACGTCTGGGACGCCTCGCATCGCCTTGAAAGCGAGATCAAACAGATCCGGCGACTATCTGCCTGATGAGTGATCTTTGGATCGCGTTTACACGGGCTCCAGAGCTGTCGGTAACGGTGCGTTTACTATGGCGAAAAAACCTTTCAAAATGTGATGTAATATAACAGTAGAGATTCCTACATAGGGGATAGCGGGGAAACCCGGGACATGACGTAGGACAGAACAGGGGGATCCAAGGTGGGACAACTCCACCAGCCAGTAGACAGCAAGCGCACGCAGGGCAAACGCCTGTCGCATGAGCAGGTCGAGCGCCTGGTGATCAAGGCGGCAGCGGGCTCCCGCGATGCCTTCGCCCAGCTCTATGAGGCCTATCTTCCCCAGATCTATTTCTACTCCCGCAAGCGTCTGAACAGCGACGATGAAGCGATCGAGGTCGTCCAGGACACCTTCCTGGCGGCGCTCATGAGGCTCGACCGGCTCAAGAACCCGCGCGCCTTCCACAGCTGGATCTACAGCATCGCCAGCGCCTACGTCATCGGGACGCAGCGCCGCGAAAGCGCGAAGATACAACACGAACAGAGCCTCGACCTCATCACGGACCGCATCGACGCGGCAGCCAGCACCCCCGCCGCAGAACCTCTGGCCGCAGACGACGACGCCACACTCCCAGAAGCGGCGCTCGACAACAAAGAGACGCGCCTGGCGCTCATCAGCGCCATCGACGCCCTGGGCGACGCGCAAAAGGAGGCCATCCTGCTGCGCTACTACGCGGGGCTCTCGATCAAAGAGATCACGGCGGTGCTCGGCGAGACCCAGAACGTGACGCTCAAGCGTCTGCACGACGCACGCGTCAGTCTGCGCAAGCGCCTGACGGTCGACGACACGACCCTGAGCGAGGCGCTGCAAAAAGAAGAGACCGGAACCCAGATGACTTCCACGAAGGGACTCGGCGCCCAGGTGACCCTCGGGATCGCCGGCGCTCTGCCCCTGATGCTGACCGACCTGGACGGCGCCTCGACGATAGTGGAGCGCGCCCAGGCCTTCACCAGGCTGGCGAACAAGGCGCACAAGGCAGCAGCAAGCCACGCGGGCGTCCCCCTGGCAGCCAAGGTCGCCCTCGCAACCGCCGCATGCGCGCTGGTGACCGGCGGCGCCTACACGCTCTGGCGCAGCAACACGCAGGCGCCAGAACCCACGCGTCCGGTCGCGACCGAGACCCGGCCGCCAGCGGCGAACTCAACACCAGCCTCCAGCCCGGAGGCGACGAAGGCCGCAGCCAGCGACACGAAGCCGGCAGCAGCGAAGGCGGACACAGCGCGCACCGCAGCACCGGCCTCGCAGGCACAACAGCCGCAGCGTCCCGTGATCACGGTGCCGAGCCCCAGCTTAAGCTACGCGACGGGCACGACGCCGCTGACGGCCGCCCAGCTCATCGCAGCAAGCGGAGCTACCGCGAAGGCGGCCGACGGCACGACGCTGCCGGTCACGCTGAGCAGCCTCGGCAACATCAACTGGGCGCACGCCGGCGCCTACCTGTGCTATCTGCACGCGCGGGACAGCGCCGGGACCTACGCGAACAAACAGGTACTCACGATCAACGTGATGTAGCGACGATACACGAGTCCATAACAGGAAAGAGAGGGGACAAGCAATGAGTTCACAGCACGAAAAATCGAGGGGGGGGGCTCCATAGCTCACCTCTGAAACACCGCATCTTAGCGGCACTTCTGAGCGCGGCCATGGTGCTGCAGCTCATCGCGCCGATGGCCGCCCCGAAGGTCGCAGGCGCGACCGGCACCGCCACCATCACCCGTATGGAACTGCACCAGGGCTCGATAACTGGGCCGCTCGTTGCAGACCT
>WQUG01000061.1 GCA_009785855.1 Actinomycetes bacterium | reverse complement strand
GCTCACAACGAGACCGGCATCGCCCTGGTCAACACCGATCCCGCGACCGGAAAGCTCAATCAGGGGCATGCGAACTTCATGACGATGAACGGCTGCTGTCGCTGCCACCGTCTGGCAGACGATGGTCAGACTCAGCCCTCGCCCTTCAAATCGGCCTCCGGAAAATGTGAGACCTGTCATACGCCGAACTTCGACCTGAAGCCCAAGAACCATCATTCGCCGAACTTCATGGCCAACCACGGTAAACTGGCCAAGGAGCAGGTCGATGCGGTCAATGAGGCCAAGGCGGAGCTCGCCAAGGAGCCGGAGCGTAAGGTGAACACCGATCCCTATGCCCAGGCGGTCAAGGACGTCCCGTCGTTCCGCACGATCAACGAGTGCTACACCTGCCATAGCAAGAAGTTCTGCTCTGACTGCCATGGCGGCGTCGAGATGCCCCATCCGGCGGGCTTCAAAGCGAACCATGCGAAAGAAGCGAAGGCCTATCCGGCATCCTGCGCACGGTGCCACAACGCAGGCGCTGAAGCGACGGGCTCCTGCTCGGCCTGTCACCACACCGATCCGAACGTCACCGGCTATAAGTTCACGACTGCGGCGGCCTGGGTCAAGGACCATGGCGCGGTCTCGCGTAATACCGGCGTCTCCAGTTGCTTCAACTGCCACGGTCCCACGGACTGTGCCAAGTGCCATGCTTCGGGGAGTTTCTAGCGGACCATGCTGATCAAGGCGCGCTACGTCCTTCCCATCTCTGCGCCTTATATCGAAGACGGTGCGGTCGTCGTGCGCGACGAGCAGATCGTCGCGGTCGGTCCTGCGACTGAACTTGAAGCAGCGTGGCCGGACGAGGAAGTCTGTGACTACGGGCTTGCGGCCCTGCTCCCGGGTTTCGTCGACACTCACACACATCTTGAGTACACCGCGATGCGTGGGCTGGTCGACGATGTGCCCTACGCTCAGTGGAAATCAGAGCTCATGGCGCATGAACGGGCCTTCACCGAGCAGGACTGGGAGGACTCGGCGCGTCTGGGCGCACTCGAGGCCCTGGCCTCCGGCATCACGACCCTGGCCGATATCACCCAGACCGGCGCCTCCGGGCGCGCGGTGCAGGCCTGCGGGCTGAGGGGCATCGTCTACCGCGAGGTCGAGGGGATGGAGCGCCCGCTTCTGGCCGATGTGATGCGCCTGGCGCTTGATGATATCGCCGCCTGGGAGGCGAGCTTCGATCCCGCGCGCATCGAGGTCGGCATCTCACCGCATTCTCCCTACTCCTGTCATCCGGAGTTGTTCGCTGCGGTGCGTGACGTCGCCTCGGATGGTCGTCCGGTCGCCATGCATCTGGCGGGAAGCTATGAGGAGTATCAGTTCGTGAAGTACGGCGCTTCGATGCTCGGCTTCGAGGTCCGCGACCAATATGACCGCGAAGCCCACGTCTGGCTGCCGACCGGCGTCTCGCCAGTGCGCTATGTCGATCAATATAAGATCCTCTGTGTTCCGCGCTTCATGGCGGTCCACTGCACGCAGGTCGACGAGGCTGACATCGAGATCCTGGCGCGCAACCAGGTCGCGATCTCGCACTGCCCCCGCTGCAACGCCAAGCTCGGGATGGGGACGGCGCCCATCGATCGCTTCCTTGACGCGGGTCTGGTCATCGGTCTGGGGACCGACTCGCCGGCGGCGACCAACACCATGGGCATGTTCGCCGAGATGTCCTCTGGTCTGCTGATCCAGCGCAGTCACAGCACCCGCAACCGGGATCGCTTCCTGTCCGCCGAGCGCTATCTGCGCTTCGCCACGCTTGATGGGGCGCGTGTCCTGGGGCTTGACGACCGCATCGGCTCGCTGGAGCCAGGCAAGCTCGCCGACCTGCAGGTGGTCGATCTCACCCACTCCGCGCAGGTGCCGACCCGCGATCCCGAGAGCGCGCTGGTGCATACCTCGCATCGCTCGGACATCGTGCTGGTGATGGTGGCGGGCCGCGCGCTCTATGTCAGGGGAGACTGGACCGAGCAGGATGGACCCGGGATCAAGGCGCGCGTCGAGGCGATCCGCGATAAACTCAGAGCATAGATTCTGTTATACTCATACCCGTTGACCGTCCATCTTACCATCTATCTCAGGAGGACCACACATGAGCACGAAAGACGATTTCTTCTTCGATGATGAGGAACAGGCGCCTGAGGCTGAAAAGCCGGGCAAAGCGCAGCAGAAGAACACGAAGAAGCAGCAGCCACAGAAGAAGAACGTTTCTGGCAAGCCGGTGAAGAAGGCTGCCCCGGCGCAGCGCGCCGAAGTGGACAGCGAGGGCCTGGTCATCTCGACGACCGTGGTCATACTCGTCGCCATCATCACGCTGCTGATCGGCTTTCTGGGAGGGATCTTCCTGGGCAAGAGCCTGACTCCTCCCCGGACTGAGACAACGCCGGCGACGACGACGACCGGAGGCCAGCAGATGGGCTCTGGCATGGGCTCGACCACCGCGACCGGGACCCCGGGCATGGGGGATACGGGAGGCGGCCAGCTTCCGGCGGGCCATCCTGACATCAGCGGCAGCGGCACGACGGGCCAGTAGGCGGTGTCTCCCTTGGCAGTCGACAAGAAGAACAGCCCCACCTGGTATAAGGTCGTCGTCTGGATCGTACTCGTCGCCTTCGTACTCGGTTTCGTGGTAGTTGGCGCGCTTGAGGCGTTCAAGATGTTCACCAACAAGGACACGTCAGCTCCGATCACGACCAGCTCCCAGGAGAAGACCGCGGCAGCACAGATCGCTGCTATCAATACGCAGTTCCAGGCACAGGTCGCCACGAAGAAGGCGGCGCAGAAGGCCAAGCCGAACGATTTCACTGCGAACAGCGAGCTCGGTCTGGCCTACTCCCTGTGGGCGCAGACGCTGCAGGCCACCGGTGATACCCAGGCCCTGGGCGAGGCGACCGCCCGCTTCACCGATGCGGTACCCTTCCTGAAGATCGCGTATGGGATCAAGCCCACTGACGCCGACACGGCCAACGGCTACGTCCTCGCGCTTGCTTATAGCGGGAACGTAACCCAGGCTTTGACGGTCGCCCGCGAGGTCACGACGAAGATCCCTGCTGACGCCAACGCCTGGTTCAACTTAGGCAGCCTATTGGCGGGCTCGAACGAGGCGAACGCGAAGAAGGATGCGATCGCAGCCTTCCGTACGGCGAAAGAATTGGACAGCTCGGGGACCTTGAAGGCCCAAGCCCAGCAACAGATAGATACACTGAGTAGTGCACCGTAGGGCAGGCGTCATGAAAGGTCGCGTGTGTTTGGTATAAGCAGCTGGGAGTTCGTGATCATCGCGCTTTTCGTGCTGATCGCGTTCGGACCGGATAAGATACCTGATATCTTCAAGTTGCTGGGTAAGGCCGCGAGGGTGTTCAGGGAGGCGAGATCCCAGGTCGAGGAGGTCACCTCGCAGGTCATCCGCCCAGAGGACCTCGAGACCATCAAAGGTCTGCGCGACCCTCTGGGGACGCGTGAGCTGAAGAACAACGTGGCGACGCTGCTCGATCCGGTCAAGAACTTCTCGCTGACCGATCAGAAGGAGGAGCGCGCCCAGCAAGAGGCTGACGCCTCGAGTATCTGGTCGACTCTGGCGGCCCCCGCTCCTGTCGCAGACAGCAAGGAGGACGACGCTGATGCCGATCCAAGCTAAGCGCTCGCCTTTCTTCGACCATGTGACCGAGCTGCGCAAGCGGCTGACGGTCTGCATCGTCGCGGTCTTCGCGGTGACGCTGATCTGCTATCAGCGCGTACTCTATATCTTCACGGTCAAGGCGCTCTTCAGGCCGGTGAGCCGTGTTCTGCCGAACAACGGCAACATCTTTGCGATGGGCCCCTTCGAGTCGATGACCCTGCGTTTCCAGGTGGCCTTCATCGCCGCGCTGGTGGTGACCAGCCCGCTGCTGCTGTATCAGATCGCCGCGTTCTTTCTGCCGGCGCTGAAACAGAAGGAGCGCAAGTGGCTCATCCCCACGACCGTCGCGGCGATCCTGCTGTTCGTCGCCGGGCTGCTGTTCGCGTATTTCATCATCATGCCGCCGGGTTTCGCCTGGCTGATCAACCAGGCGGTCGGACCGGTGAAGGTGCTGCCGGCGGCCAGCGACTATCTCTCGGGGATCACGCTGTTCCTGCTCGGCTTCGGCATCAGCTTCGAGTTGCCGCTGGTGGTCTTCTACCTGATCGGCTTCGGCATCCTGAGATACCGCGCGGTGCGCGCAGGCTGGCGCTACGTCTACGTAGTGCTGTTCGTCGTCGCGGCCATCGCGACGCCGGACTGGTCGCCCTGGCCGATGATCGGTCTGACCGCGGCGCTCATCATCCTCTACGAGTTGAGCCTGTTCATGGCCAAGACCGTCTTCAAGCGGCGCGTCCTTGAGCAGGACCTTGAAGCCTGGGAGGATTTCCAACT
>WQUG01000060.1 GCA_009785855.1 Actinomycetes bacterium | reverse complement strand
GTGAAGGGAACGTCGTAGCTGGTCGCTCCCGACTTCTCTGAGATCTGCGCGGGCGTGGTAAGGACGACGCTGCCGTAGTTCGCCGTCGGTTGTACCAGGGCCACCGCATAGCCGTTCACCGATCCCGGGACGGTGACGGTGATCGTCTGACCGCTGACAGCGGTGTTGAAGAAGAGGACCGGAGCGCTAGAAAGCGGAAGTCCGTCTGCCCCGGTCTGTTGCATGACCGCATAGACCGGCAGAGCCGCATTGAAGGACACGCCGCCCACATCAAGGACGACGGGGCTTGTCTTCTGCTCCCAGAACGTGCAGAGCGCGCTGCCCCAGCTCTTGCTCGCAGAAGCGCTGTTAAGCGCGGTGACACTGGCGGGGCTCGCGTTGCCCAGCCTGAGATTGAAACTTGTGGCAGACGGCGTCAGGGTCTTTGTGTCTTGATCGAAATAGATGGCGGGATTTCCCAGCGTGACTCCATCGGTGATCAGGAGGTTGCGGTTGGTGAAAGCGGCGGTGTCGCCGATCCTTCCATAGTACGTTCCACTGACAACGCTGCTGTTGCTGATGCCGAGCTCATTGGAGATGCCGGCACTTGCGGTGGTCCCGGCGCCGGTCCCTGCAAGGGTCGCTTTCATATGGTTACCCGTGATGGCCCCACCCAGTAAGTCGATGAACGGGGAGTGGCTGAAGTAGTCGCTGGCTTCGTAGGAGACGCCTCCGCCATAGCCATAGGCATAGTTATCGCTGATCGTGCCGCCTTCCATGGTGAAGTCGCCGCCGCGGCGCACGCAGACGCCGCCGCCCCGAGTCTGAGTGGGATCCGTGCTCTTGCCAGCGCCTGCGATGTTGCCTGAGATGGTGCCTCCCAGCATGTGGAAGGAGCCGCAGCTGACCAGGATCCCGCCTCCTGAGTTGGTGGCGATGTTCCCGATGATCTCTGCGCCCGGATACATATACGTCACCGCGCCATAACCGTTGTTGCCCATGGCGATACCACCGCCATGGTCGGTACTGAAGTTGTTGTTGATCTTTCCGTAATCATAGATGATCGCGCCTGCGCCCTGGGAAAAGATCGTGCCGTAGCCCACCTGGTTATCATGGATGTTGCCCGTCGGCCCGATGGTCAGCTGGATATTTCCAGAGCCCATGTAGATACCGCCGCCGAAGCCACCATTGATAAGACCGGTGATCTCACCGTTCGCGGTCACCGTGCATCCAACGCAATTGACGCAGACACCGTAATATATGTGTCGTATCACCGAGCCCTGCTGGAGATCAGCCTTCCCACCCTCGATCATGACCGCCTGTCGAGCGCCCCGGGCAGGAGGAGCGATGGTATCTTCGATCACGCTGCCGCTCTCCATGGTCAGCTCACTTCCACCGGTGACCCGCACCGCGGACATACCGCCGTAGTTACGAAGCACCGCGCCTGAGCCCAGCGTGATATAACCGCTTCCACTATAGGAAGAAACGATCGCATCTTGAACATTGTTCGTGTTGTTAGATCCGCCGAACGTCTCCCACGCGAAGGTGGTACCTTCATGCAGGCCGTTATCATCGAAGATGATATCCTCCAGAAGCAAAGACGACCCCATGGCGCCAGGCGCACCGGCTACCTCGATCATCGCAGGATTGAAGTTGTTTCGGGCGGGGTCGTTCAGTATGGCGAACGGAGTCCCCCGGGTGACGGTATAGGGTCCGCCACTGTCGCTTTTGATCGTCAGATGCTTGCTGTAGAACCGAGCGCTGGCTGTCATGGTGAGGTTCGACATGACATAGATGGTCGACCCATCGGAGGCGACGTTCGCCGCATGTGCCAGGCTGGCATAGGGACTGGTGCTCGCGCCCGTACCGGTGGTGTCGCTTCCCGTCGCAGACACATAGATGTCGCCCGCAGCTCCCGCCTGGACCGGCAGTAAGATCAGGAGCATGCAGCATACCAGCACGCTCAGTACGATCCTCTTCTTCATACGTCCTCCCGTGTGCCCGTGCTGCTGAGCAGATCAGACAGCAACCGTGGTTCGTCATCGCGGATCTCCCCCAGGGAGCTTACAGGAACATAGTATCACACACGCGTCCGATTCGGGTCATGCGCGCCCTCTCGTGGCTTTGCTCCGGCCTTGGAAACGTGCTACAGTGGGAGAGGTTTTCTCGTGCGCTCGATGGGCGCACTCCCTTTCGACCTTTTGGAGGTGACGCGCATGGACGCAGGCCCTGCTAAACAGACCGTTCGATTGTGCTTGTTCGCTTCAGCGAGCGGCGGCGTCCCTGTCGCGCTTTGGGTCGGACCTGTTCTGAGCTAGCTCCTTAGTTCATCTTCGGCCGCGTTTCAAGCACCCCTGTTCCTTCTTCTTAAGAAAGGGGTGAAGCTATGTTCAAACTGAAGAAGCCTGCCGCGCGCCTCGCTGGCGGCGCCTTCGAGGCCAGCGCGTCGGTGCGTGCTGCGCAGGAGCGTCTGCGCGAAGGCTCCTCGATGACGACCGAGGAGCTCTACGTCCGCTACAACGTCGCCGGTCGCAGCGGACACAGCGACGAGGACGCCGCGCGCGCGCGCGAGCGCTATGGGAGCAATGTGGTCGCGCGGGGCAGGCGCTTCTCGCTGCTCAGGCACCTTATCAGCGCGTTCATCAACCCCTTCACGGTCGTACTCTTCGTCCTGGCGGCGGTCTCGTTCGTGACTGACTTCCTGCTGGCGGCGCCCGGGGAGAAGACGTTGACGACAGTCATCATCATCACGGTGTTGGTTACCATCAGCGGTCTTCTTTCCACCTTCCAGGAAGCGCGCAGCGGGCGCGCGGCCGACGCGCTCTCGAACATGGTCGAGACCAGGCTCGTGGTCATGCGCAACTCGGATGCGGTCGAGTTGCCCATCGACGAGATCGTCGTCGGCGACGTGGTCCTGCTTGCCGCCGGCGACATGGTACCGGCGGACCTGCGCGTCCTGGAGGCCAAGGACCTCTTTATCGGGCAGAGTTCGCTGACCGGTGAGTCAGAGCCGGTCGAGAAGTACGCCGACCCGCTTGAGAAGCCAGGGCCCGATCTTCTTGCGAACGACAACCTGGTCTTCATGGGGAGCAACGTGATCTCGGGTTCGGCCACCTGCATCGTACTGGCGGTAGGCGGCGATACCTACTTCGGGCAGATCGCGAAGACCGTCACGGGCGCCAAGGTCAAGACGGGCTTCGAGATCGGCGTCAACAAGGTCAGCTGGGTGCTCATCCGCTTCATGCTCGTGATGGTGCCGATCGTGCTTTTCGTCAACGGTTTCACCAAGGGCAACTGGATGCAGGCCCTGCTCTTCGCGCTGTCAGTAGCGGTGGGGCTGACGCCTGAGATGCTCCCGATGATCGTGAGCGCCAACCTCGCGCGCGGAGCGGTCGCCATGTCGAAGCGCAAGGTCATCGTCAAAGACCTCGGTTCGATCCAGAACTTCGGCGGCATGGACGTCCTCTGTACCGATAAGACCGGGACGTTGACCCAGGACAAGATCGTCCTGGAGTACTCGCTTGACGTGGCGGGAAACGAGGACAAGCGGGTGCTGCGCCACGGGTTCTTGAACAGCTACTTCCAGACGGGGCTGCGCAACCTGCTGGACGCGGCGATCATCGATCACAGTCACGACGTCGAGATCGCGGGCCTCAAGGACGCCTACACCAAGGTCGACGAGATCCCCTTCGACTTCAGCAGGCGCCGCATGTCGGTCGTGGTCGAGGATAAGAGCGGCAAGACGCAGATGATCACGAAGGGCGCTATCGAGGAGATGCTTCAGGTCTCGAGCTTCGTGGAGATGAAGGCGGGCCACGTCATCGGGCTCACCGACGAGCTGCGCGCGCGCGTGCTCGCCACCGTCGCGACCTACAACGCCCGCGGCATGCGCGTGCTGGGGATCGCCCAGAAGACCAACCCCTCGCCGGTCGGGGCCTTCTCTGTTGCCGACGAGGCCGACATGGTGCTCATCGGCTATCTGGCCTTCCTCGATCCGCCCAAGGAGAGTGCGGTCGCCGCGATCCGGGCGCTGCACGACCATGGGGTCGGTATCAAGGTGCTTACCGGCGACAACGACGCCGTGACGCGCGCAGTCTGCGGCAAGTTGGGGATCAAGGTGAGCGGCCTGTTGCTGGGATCCGAGATCGAGGCGATGGATGAGGGGGCGTTGAAGGCCGCGGTCGAGGGCGCCGATGTCTTCGCCAAGCTCAGTCCGCAGCAGAAGCAGCGCATCGTGAGCGCGCTGCGCGCCAGAGGTCACACGGTCGGTTTCCTGGGCGATGGGATCAACGACGCGGCGGCCATGAAGGCAGCCGACGTGGGCATCTCGGTCGACACGGCGGTCGACATCGCCAAGGAGTCGGCCAACATCATCCTGCTTGAGAAGGATCTCATGGTGCTCGAGCAGGGCGCGGTCGAGGGCCGCAAGGTCTACGCGAACATCATCAAGTACATCAAGATGACGGCAAGCTCGAACTTCGGCAACATGT
>WQUG01000059.1 GCA_009785855.1 Actinomycetes bacterium | reverse complement strand
AGTCGGCGCCGCGGTAGCGCGCGTCGGTGTCCGGGAAGTGCTCGCCGATGTCTCCGGCCCGCGCCGCTCCCAGCACAGCGTCGGCGACCGCATGGGCCAATACATCGGCGTCGGAGTGCCCCGCAAGCCCCCGCTCATACGGGATCTCGACGCCGCCGAGTATGAGCTTGCGCCCCTCGACCAGAGCGTGCACATCAAAGCCCAGTCCGATCCTCATGATCTCCTCGCTTTCAAAAGCGCTTCGATGATCCCGACATCTTCGCTGACGGTCACCTTCAGGTTGTCGCGCGGACCCTCCAGCAGCGCGAGTTCAAAGCCGGCTGCCTCCAGGATCCCCGCGTCATCGGTCGCGTCCTGGGCCGCGCGCGCGTAAGCGTCGCGCAGGGCTGCGGCGCGAAAGACCTGCGGCGTCTGCACCTGCCAGAGCCCCTCGCGCGTCACAGTAGCGGCGATGACGTGCAAGTCTGCAGGCAAGGGGGCTCGTTCGCGTACGCGAGCGACCCCCTTGCCACTCCCTTGTGTCTTCTTCAGCGTGTCGCTCACGGGATGGCCGACGATCACGCCGGCGATCTCCTCGCCCGCGCTGCAAAGCGCGTCCAGAGCTGCCTCGACCAGCGCCGTTGTCACGAGTGGACGCGCTCCGTCGTGGATGAGGACGAAGTCGGTATCAACAGGAACCTGCTTCAGCGCCGCCGCGATCGAGGCGCTGCGCGTCGCACCGCCTGCGACGAAGGTCAGCGGCTTTGCAGTCGTGACCGCAGCGCGCAGCTGCGTCTCATAGCCAGCGACCCGCTGCGGGTCGCAGGCCACGACGACAGCGTCGACGCCGCGCGCGTCAGCCACCGCCTGGATCGCCCAGGCCGCCACCGGCTTGCCCGCGACTTCCAGCAGCTGCTTGCCGCCCGCGCGACCCAGGCGCTGCCCGATGCCGCCGGCCGCTATGATGGCGGTCGTTCTCACACCGCCTCAGTGCCGCCGCCGCCACGACGCCTTCCGCCGGCCGCAGCCAGGACGGCCCCCGAGGGGCGGGACTCAAAGGCCCCTTCGACCTCTTCGGTCATGATCGGACCTGCGCCACAGGCGCCCTCGATCTTCTCGAAGCTGATGCGGCGCTCCTCGCCCTCGCCTGCCACCACGGCGCGCAACACGTCACCGGAGGCCCACTTCTCGCGCAGGATGTCCTCGCTTAAGACGTCGTCGACATAGTGCTGGATCGCGCGGCGCAAGGGACGCGCTCCGGAGGCCGGGTCGAAGCCGTGATCGGCCAGGAACTCGCGCGCCTCGTCACTCAGCTCAAGCGCCAGACCATGCAGGGCCAGCTGCTCGGTGGTGGAGCGGATCAGGATGTCGACGATCGAGCCGATCTGGTCGCGCGTCAGCGCGTCGAAGATGATGACCTCGTCGAGGCGGTTGAGGAACTCCGGCCGGAAGAGCTCCTTGAGCTCGCCTTCGACCTTGCCCTTGACCGCTTCGGCCGAGAACTCGTCGCGACCTGCGCGAAATCCCAGGCTCGTGCCCTTCGTGATGTTGCGGGCGCCGATGTTGCTCGTCATGATGAGTATCGTGTTGCGGAAGTCGACCGTCCGGCCCTGCGCGTCGGTCAGACGCCCCTCTTCGAGGATCTGCAGCAAGATGTTGAAGACATCGGGGTGCGCCTTCTCGATCTCGTCGAAGAGGATGACGGAGTACGGCCGGCGACGGACCCGCTCGGTGAGCTGGCCGCCCTCGTCGTAGCCCACATATCCCGGGGGCGAGCCGACCAGACGCGAGACCGTATGCTTTTCCATGTACTCGCTCATGTCCAGTGAGATCAGCGCCGACTCGCTGCCGTAGACCGTGCGCGCGAGCACCTTGGCGGTCTCGGTCTTGCCCACCCCGGACGGCCCCAGGAAGATGAACGAGCCGGCTGGCCGACGCGGGTCCTTGAGTCCGGCGCGCGAGCGCCGTATCGTGCGCGCGAGCGTACGAATCGCCTTGTCCTGGCCGACCACGCGCTGATGCAGCTCGTCTTCGAGGTTCATGAGGCGCGCCGACTCCTCGGCGGTCAGGTCCGTGACGGGGATGCCGGTCCACACGGACAGCACCTCGGCGATCTCAGAGGGGGTCACCTCTGCGGGCAGCTCCTCGTCCTTCTTCTTCCAGTCATCGATGAGCTCGCGGCGACGCTCGCTGGCCTTGTGTTCCTTGTCACGCAGGCGGCTTGCCTTCTCATACTCGCCGGCGATGATCGCGTTCTCCTTGTCGGCCTGCAAGGTCTTGATCTCGTTGTCCAGCTCGCGGATCTCAGGCGAGACCGTGGCCCGCGCGATGCGCAGCGCAGCTCCCGCCTCATCGACCAGGTCGATGGCCTTGTCCGGCATGTAGCGGTCGCTGATGTAGCGATCGGCCAGAGTCACGGCGCTGGCAAGCGCCTCGTCGCTGAACTTCACGCAGTGGAAGGACTCGTAGCGGTCGCGCACGCCTTTGAGTATCTCCAAAGTCTCGGCGTTACTCGGCTCACTCACCTGCACCTGCTGGAAGCGGCGCTCCAGAGCGGGGTCGCGCTCGATGTACTTGCGGTACTCGTCGATGGTCGTCGCTCCGATAGTTTGGAACTCACCGCGCGCAAGCGAAGGCTTGAGGATGTTGGCGCCGTCGATCGAGCCTTCGGCCGACCCGGAGCCCACCAGGGTGTGGATCTCGTCGATGAAGATGATGACGTCGCCGCGCTTGCGGATCTCCTCGATGACGCGCTTCATGCGCTCCTCGAACTCGCCGCGGTACTTGCTGCCGGCGACCAGGCCCGAGATATCGAGCAGGTAGAGCTGTTTGCCGCGCAGGGTCTCCGGCACAAGGTCGGCCGCGATCATCTGGGCCAGGCCCTCGACGATGGCGGTCTTGCCCACCCCCGGCTCGCCGATGAGCACGGGGTTGTTCTTCAGGCGCCGTGAGAGGATCTGCACGACCCGCTCGATCTCACGCGCCCGTCCGATGACCGGATCGAGCTTGCCGTCGATGGCGTCGCGCGTCAGGTTGCGCCCGAACTCGTCGAGCATCGACATGGACCGCGCGCCGGCGCCGGCGGCCTCGCCCGCCCGGGCCGTCGAGAGCACCTGGATCATGGTCGCGCGGATCTGGTCGAGGTTGATCCCCCGCTTCATAAGGACCTGCGCGGCGACGCAATCGCCCTCGTCGATGAGCCCGAGCAGCAGATGCTCCGGACCCACATAGGCATGCCCGAAGCGCATGGCCTCGCGCAGCGACATCTCCAGCACGTTCTTCGCGCGCGGCGTGAAGCTGATCGAGGTCGCTGGATCAGCAGCTTCCGGGCCGATCGTACGGTCGATCTCGGCGCGCACATCCTCAGGGTCGACGCCCAGCTCCTCGAAGACCTCCGTGATCAGCTCGTTGGGCTCGTCGATGAGTCCGAGCAACAGATGCTCGGTCCCGACGTAGTGTTGCCCTGAAGCGCGCGCCTCCTCCTGAGCGTTGTTGATCACCCGGCGGGCGTTCTCTGTGAATCTGTCGAACATGTTCTTACACCTCTTATGGTTTCAAATCGAGTGCTTCCATTATACGCCGTCGCGCAAGGTGTTACAGACCTGCGCAGAAAATCTATACACAGGACTATCAGATTTACGGGCACGTAGGTCCACGGATCTTGTGAGGTTCGGGGGGTTGAGTCCAAAAAGTCTCGCGCCTTTTTGATATACTGGGGGTGGTGGGCTGTTGCCATTGGTCTGGCGACGATCACCTTGGGTTAAGGGGTAGCCCCCCTAACAGGAATCGCCCCCTGGCGTCTCATTCACGAGACGCCAGTCGGGCGGCTCCGAATCGCACGATAGCGTGCAAACTTATCGGAACACAATCAACCACAATAATCCAGATGATTAATCCGAGAAACTGATAATCAATCATGTGATCTCCTTTCTTCCCTCAGGGAACAGAAAGGCGATCGCCGCCTGGCAACAAGCCCAGATGTCACGATAGCAGGGCCTCGCACCGGCGTTGAAAATACACAGACACCCCACATGAGCTGCGGTTTTGTGTAAGATCCGCGTAAGAAGGACTAAAGACGAGACCCCCGAAAGGGGTGAGCTGCCCGGGGGAAGGGGAATGGGCAGCTCACCAGAGGGATATGATCGAGAGGCGCCGGAAGGGGGTCCCAGGAACGCCTCTGATCAGCTAGGAAGTAAGGCGGCGGCGGCGCGTGAACACCACAGCTACGCCGAGCGCGCCCAGCACGACCAGCAGCGATGCGCTGTAGGCAGAGCTCCAGTCGCCGGTCTTGGGCAAGGCAAGCGGCGCCGTCGGGATGTAGAGGACCAGATGGCCCTGGGGATCCCTGCCCCACTTCTTGCCCGGAGGCGGAGGAACCGGACCGGGATCCGGGATGATCGGGGTATCAGCGGGCTCCACGAAGATCGCGATCGTACGATACGCCGCGGCAAGTCCGGGGGTATCGCTGACGTCGAGGCGGATCAGGTACCCGTCCCCGTCCGGATAGTTCACAACACCC
>WQUG01000058.1 GCA_009785855.1 Actinomycetes bacterium | reverse complement strand
AAACTCCTCCATGACGAGGCCACCGTCGTCCTTCTCAGCCTCGACTGTCCGGGCTACTCCAGCTACGCGACCGCTCTGCTGCGCGAGAGCCTTGCCGCCGATCCGCGTCTGCCTTCCCTGCGCGTCGCTGCGCTGAGCTTCCCGGCAAGCTACGACCCCTGGTGGATCGCCTGGCGCCTGGCGCGCCTGACGCCCGCGCCGGACTTCATCTGCTTCTCCGTCTACTGCTGGAACTCGGCAGAACTTATCACCGTCGCGCGCCTGGCGCGCGAGCTCCACCCCGACGCCTGCATCGTCTTCGGCGGGCCCGAGGCCGGACCCCAGGCACAGAGCTGGCTGGCCCGCTACCCCTGGCTTGACGCGGTCGCTCTGGCAGAAGGCGAGCGGGTCTTGCCCGAGCTCGTCTATACCTGGGCGCGCGGCGGCGACCCGACGAGCATCCCCGGACTGGCGGCGCGTGACCGCTCAGGCGCTGCGGGCCCCGCCCTGTCCGCCGACCCGATCGAACCTTTGGACGCGCTCCCTTGCGCCTATACCGACGCGCATCCCCCCGCGCCCGATGGCAGCGCCTATATGGAGACCTATCGCGGCTGTCCGCATGCCTGCAGCTACTGCTTCGAGGGCAAGGGCCTCAAGAAGATCCGCTCGTTTTCCTGGAAGCGCATCGCCGCCGAGGTCGAGCGTATGGCGACGACGCCGGGCCTGAGCTCCTGTTCGGTCATCGACGCGGTCTTCAACCTCTCGACCGAGCGCCTCCAGCGCCTTGCGGAGATCTTCGAGCCCTGGGCGAAGCGCGGGCTGCGTCTGCACACGATCGAGGTCGACCTGGAGCATATCGACGCCCATCAGGCCGATCTTCTGGTCCGCTGTGGCGTGGTCAGCGTCGAGAGCGGGCCGCAGACGACCAACCCGCGCGCCCTTGAGCTGGTGCACCGCCGCTTCGACGCCGAGCGCTGGCTGGCCGGCCTGCGCGCCTGCCAGGAGCGGGGCATCATCGTCGAGGCCGATCTCATCATCGGTCTGCCCGGCGACAGCGTCGCCGACGTGCGCGCCTCGCTGGACTTCGTCGCGGCAAGCGGCGCTGACATCCTCCAGGTCTCGACCCTGCGCGTCCTGCCCGGCACCGATCTCTGGGCCCGCGCCGCCGAGCTGGGACTTCAGTTCGACGCGCAAGCGCCGCATGAGATCATCGCGACGCCGGAGCTCAGCTTCGAAGAGCTGCGCCAGCTGGAGACCTACGGCCTGGCGGTCCAGAAGCTCCTGCGCGCGCGCTGCTGAAGGCCTGTTGGCACGGCGGAAGAGGGGCGATATCTGCTATAATCAGAGGCGGCTCAGACGGAAGTCTGGTGTGTTTACGAAGCCCTTTCGGGCTTTATTTTTGGAGGATGGCAACTCGTCATGCATCTGGCACTGGTAGGCTTAAGTCATAAGACGGCGCCGGTCGACATACGTGAGAAGGTGACCTTTCCGGCCGAGGTCCTCTCGGATGCTCTTTCAGGCCTGTGCGCCCAGGAAGGCATCCTCGAGTCGTTGATCGTCAGTACCTGCAACCGCACGGAGTTCTACGCGGTGACGACCGATGAAACTGACGGTCCCGCGATCCTGAGCGACTTCATGGCCTCTTATCACGGGCTGACGACGGCCGAACTGCAGCCCTTCCTCTACACGAGCACCGGCGAGGACGTCGTCCGCCACCTGTTCCGGGTCGCCGCCTCCCTCGACTCGATGGTGCTCGGCGAGGCCCAGATCCTCGGGCAGCTCAAGGACGCGTATGACGCCGCCTTCGAGGCTGGCACGACGAGTCGCATCTTCAACGAGATGTTCCGCCACTCGTTCACGGCGGGCAAGCGCGTGCGCACCGAGACCGCCATCGCCTCGGCCCCGGTCTCGATCAGCTACGCGGCCGTCGAGCTCGCCAAGCAGGTCTTCGATGACCTCAAGGGCCGAAGAGCGCTGGTCCTGGGCGCCGGCAAGATGAGCGAGCTGACGGCGACGCACCTGGAGGCGAACGGGGTGAGCAAGCTGCTCGTCGCGAACCGTACCTTCGAGCGCGCCCAGACGCTTGCGGCCCAGTTCGAGCACGGCGAGGCGATCCCTTTCGAGTCGCGCTATGAGCATCTGCGCGACGTTGACATCGTGGTGAGCGCGACGGCGGCCGAGGACTATGTGCTCGAGGCCTCCGCGCTGGAGCCCTTCGCGACCCGGCGTCGCGACCCGCTGTTCCTCATCGACATCGCGGTGCCGCGCGACATCGATCCCGCCTGCGCTGAGTTCCGGCAGGTCTACGTCTATGATGTGGACGCGCTCAACGGCATCGTCGACGCCAACCTTGAACAGCGCCAGCGTGAGGCGAAGGCGGCCGAGGCCATCGTGTCCGCGGAGATGGACAACTTCGAGACCTGGCTGGAGTCGATGGAGGTCGTCCCGACGATCGCTGAGATGCGCGAGCAGGCCGACGTCATACGGGAGGCGGAACTTGAGCGCGCTTTCAAGCGGCTGGGGAATCTGAGCGATGAGGATCGCAAGGTCATCGAGAAGCTCACCGAGTCGATCACGAACAAGATGCTCCATAAGCCGACGACGCAGCTGCGCCGTGCCGGCGGTGGCCGGCGGGGCGTCGCGGTGCTTGAAACGACGCGCTATCTGTACGGTCTGGATCACGCGGGCGCATCTGCAGGCGACGAAGGCGCGGCCGGTCAGGAAAGCGGGTTTCGTCTGATACGCTCGCTTCTGGGGCGGCGCGCGAGCAGCGCGACGCAGCAGACCGATCCGCTCGAGTTGGGAGACACCTATGAGAGATAAGCTGGTGCTGGGAACGCGCGGGTCGGCGCTTGCCCTCTGGCAGGCGAACTGGATCAAGGGGCTCATGGAAAAGGCATGCGGGCTTCCCGTCGAGATCCGTACGATCAAGACCACGGGCGACAAGATCACCGACGTGCCGCTGGCCAAGGTCGGCGGCAAGGGGCTGTTCACGAAGGAGATCGAGGTCGAGCTCCTGGACGGTCGCTGCGATCTGGCCGTGCACTCGATGAAGGATGTCCCGACCGAGCTGCCGGCCGGGCTGGTGCTTGCGGGGATGCCGCCGCGCGCTGACGCTCATGATGTGCTGGTGGCCCACGCCGGCGAGGATCTGCTGACGCTTCCTGTGGGCGGACGCGTCGGGACGAGCAGTCTGCGCCGCATCGCGCAGGTCCGGGCGCTGCGCCCCGATGTCGAGATCGTGGATGTGCGCGGCAACCTCGATACCCGGATGCGCAAGGCGGAGTCCGGCGAGGTCGACCTCGTCATCCTGGCGGCGGCCGGCATCAAACGCCTCGGTTGGGAGAAGCGCATCACCGCGACGATCCCCACCGAGCAGATGGTATCGGCGGTGGGGCAGGGGGCGGTCGGCGTCGAGATCCGCGCAGACGACGAGTTCATGGGCGCGCTCTGCGAGACGATCAGCGACGCGGACACGCTTGCCTGCGTGCGCGCGGAACGGGTGGTCATGAACCTGCTGGAGGGCGGCTGTCAGGTGCCGATCGGCGCTTACGCGCGCCTGACGGCGCAGGGCATGGTGCTTGACGCGCTGGTGGGCTCGGTCGACGGGACGCGCATCGTGCGCACGCAGGTCGAAGGCCCGGCTGACGCAGGCGAGGAGCTGGGGCGGCGCGCGGTCGAAGAGCTCAAGGCTGCCGGCGCGCTACCGATCCTGAATGAGATCCGCCAGGCCAACGGGGCGGCGGAGCTGCTGTAGAGCCATGATCGAGGGCAAGCGCATCATCCTGACGCGAGCTGCCGACAAGAACGAGCCCTTGGCGACCCGCATCGCCGAGGCATCCGGCACGCCGGTCGTCTTCCCGACCATCGCGACGACCCCGGTGAGCGATGACCACGTCATCCGCGCGGCGCTGACGCACCTGGAGCGCTTTGCGTTCATCGTGTTCACCTCCGCCGAGGCGGTCGCCTACCTGGGGCGCCTGCTCCCGACGCTGCCCTGTGGCGAAGGACAGCCGCAGTATGCGGCGGTCGGATCCGTGACCGCCGAGGCCTTGCGCGCCCACGGCGTGAGCGAGGTGCTGGTGCCGGACGACTTCCGGGCAGAAGGGCTGATCGAGATCTTCGCCCAGATCGCGCAGGAGACCGCGCCCGGCGCCGCGGTGCTCATCCCCCGCGCGCTGGTCGCCCGCGAGGTGCTGCCCCAGGCTCTGGAGCAGCTCGGCTTCAACGTGACGGTGGCGCCCCTCTACGAGACGGTGATGCCGGAGGTCGATGCCCGTGAGCTGGGTCGCATCGTGAACACCGACAAGGAGCCACAGCTGCTCGCTGACGCGGTCGTGTTCGCCTCGTCTTCAGCCGTGCGCAACTTCGTGACCATCATGGGGCGCGCGTCCTTGGATGGCGCTGCCCTGCTCGCCCGTGTCGACTGCTACTCGATCGGCGCGCCGACGACTGCGGCGCTGCGTCGCATCGGGGTTCCGGAAGAGCGCGTCCATCAGGCTGCCGAAGCCACTACCGACGGCCTCTTCACTGCCCTCATCAGCTGATCTTCTTACCTGTTCCTTACGTCGATCTTACACAAAACCGCAGGTCATATGGGGTGTTTGTG
>WQUG01000057.1 GCA_009785855.1 Actinomycetes bacterium | reverse complement strand
CTGTCTGGTGTTCGGAACTGCTTTCGTACTGCCGCTGTCGTCGGCGCAGGCGGTCCCGAACCCCAACTTGCTGAACAATCCCAGCTTCGAAACGAACCCCTGGGCGGGACTTGCAGCGGCTTCCCGTACGATCCTTGCGACTGACCTCGGCTGGAACTCGAACGATCCCGGCAACGCCACCGTCCCTGCGCACTCGCTTGAGATCTGGGGGCCGGGTACCTTCACTCCTGGTCGTCCCGGTACGGTGGGGGGGACCCCGGTCACCTTCACTCCCTCTGATGGACAGTTCCTCTGCGAGCTCAACACGACGGCGAAAACCCAGATCTGGCAGGATGTTGCCACGACCACCGGCGCGCTGTATTTCTGGGGCGTCGATCATAAGGGTCGTATCGGCAATGCCGCTGATCCCGATATCATGCAGGTCACGCTGGGCGGCACGCTTCAGACGGGCCGGCAGGTGAGTAAGACCGATGGCACGATCATAAGTACGGGAACGACCCAGTTCGCGACCCCGCGGGGCAGATGGGACGCGATCAGCGGGTATTACACCGCGACATCCGCGACGACACGTTACTCCCTGGAGTCAGTGCACAGCGGTTCCGGAGCAGTCGGCACCCAGGGGGTCCAGCCCTCTCAGCCGGGCGAGGGCAACCTGGTCGATAACTGCAAGTTCAACATGATCGTGGCGTCCACTGAGCAGACGATCACGGCCGGAAGCCCTGCTCCCGCGACCTCGACCCTTACGCAGAGTCTGCAGGACGGGTATACGGCCGAGCCCGCGAGCCCTCTGCCCTCTGTCTACGATACCCCCGGCGACTACAACATCCTGATGAACATCTTCGACAGCAACGGGAATCAGGTGGGTCAGATCACCTCGGTCATCCATGTTCTTGCGGTCTATTCGCTGACCGTGAAGTTCGTGGACGCTGCAGGCAACGAGCTGGAGCCTTCGGTAGTGACGACGCACACGGCCGGGGACGCCTACACGGTCGGCCCCTACACCATAGGGCAGCAACTGACCATCAACGGGACGCTGTATATCTATAAGGGACTTTTCGAGGGCAGCGACCCGCTTTCCGGCACCATGGACGCCGATATGACGGTCATGCTGATGCTTGAGCCGGTCACGTATACGGTCACGGTCAGGAACGTCGATCAGAACGGCAACGACATCCTGCCACCGAAAGTCGGTGTCTATCCTGCTGGATCGCCCTATGTTGTATGGGCGATGCCGCCCATCATAGTAGTCGGTGGTAAAACCTATGTGTTCAAAGCAGTCGATCCGTCGAGCGATCTGCTGTCAGGTACGGTTGATTCTGACAAGATGATCATTTTCATCTGGGAGCTTCAGGCGACCCCGAAGCCGCCAGCGCCCAAGCCGAAGCCGCCCACGCCGCTGGCGCTTCCTGGCACGAAGGACGCTCCTTTCATGAAGGGCTTCGCGATGGCGGGCGCTCTGTTGCTCGCGGGCATCTGCGCTGTCGCCCTCGCGCCGACACGGCGCCGCAGGGGCCAGCGTCGCAGCTGAGGCTTGTTCCTGCGCCAGGGCCGCCGGCCTCGGATCATATCCGCGTCCGTGCTCCGACGGTGGACGCACTCGCAAGGGCGGTTGCACGCCACAGGTACTCCCGATAGAATGGTAAGGTTCACTTTCACAGCCCCGTGAGAAGTAACACACCCGATCCTTATTGGAGGAAGTACGTGAAGACCTACTATGCGAAACCGGGAGAGGTCGAGCGCGAATGGTTGCTCATCGACGCGACCGATGCGGTGCTCGGACGTCTGGCGACCCAGGTCGCGATGATCCTGCGCGGCAAGAAGAAGCCGACCTATACCCCCAACGTTGACACGGGCGACTACGTGGTCATCATCAACGCGGATAAGATCCGGCTGACCGGCAACAAGGCTGAGCAGAAGAAGTACTATGCTTACAGCGGTTATCCCGGCGGCCTGAAGGAGACCAGCTTCAAGACCCTGATGGAGAAGCATCCTGAGCGGGTGATCGAGAAGGCGGTGCGCGGCATGCTGCCCAAGGGCACGCTCGGCCGTCAGATGGGGCGCAAGCTCCATGTCTATGCCGGTCCCGACCACAAGCAGCAGGCGCAGAACCCCCGACCGATCACTTTGGAGGCGTAAACGATGGCTGAAGAGAAGAAGACCGTGAAGGCCGAAGAAGTCGAGGCTGAGGCCGCTGAGAAGAAACCGGCTGCCAAGAAAGCGGCCGCCAAGAAGCCGGCGGCGAAGAAAGCTGCGGACGGCGAGAAGAAGCCGGCGGCGAAGAAGGCCGCTGCGGCGGACGGCGAGGAGAAGCCCGCCGCGGCCGAGGAGAAGCCGGCTGCGGCCGAGGAGAAGCCGGCTGCGGTTGAGGAGAAGCCGGCTGCCAAGAAAGCGGCGGCGGCGAAGAAGCCCGCGGAAGGCGAGGAGAAGCCTGCGGCCAAGAAGCCTGCGGCCAAGAAGCCGGCTGCCAAGAAGGAGCCTGCTGCTTCGGCGGCGGCAGAGGCAGCGCCGGCGGCGGCGGCGAAGCCCGCCAAGGAGAAGCCCGTTCTGCCCAAGCCCACCGTGTCCTATCAGGGTACCGGGCGCCGCAAGAACGCGGTGGCGCGCGTGCGTGTCTTCACTGGCACGGGCAAGATCTACTGCAACGGCCAGTACGCCGAGGATTACTTCGGGCGCGAGGCCCTCAAGACCTTCGTTGAAGCTCCGCTGCGGGCGATCGACGGGGTCGGCAAGTTCGATGTGATCGCGCTGCTCTCTGGCGGCGGGATCTCGGGTCAGGCCGGGGCCCTGCGTCTGGGCATCGCCCGCGCGCTTCTGGCAAGCGACGAGGAGCTGCGCGGCGACCTGAAGCACGCCGGCCTGCTCTCGCGTGACCCCCGCATGGTCGAGCGTAAGAAGTACGGCCTGAAGAAGGCTCGCAAGCGTCCGCAGTTCAGCAAGCGCTGACGAGGCCTCGTTCCGTCTAAGCTGCTCAGAGCGACCCGCAGGGCTGCGAGCCCGATGCGGGTCACTCTTCAAGGCTTACACGACGATCCGCTCGTCAGTCTACGTTCCCTTCGTTTTGTAAGGAGACGGTCATGGCTCAGAAACTCTTCGGTACGGATGGCATCCGGGGACTTGCCAATGTCGACCTCACGCCTGAGCTTGCGTTCCGCCTGGGTATGGCATTGGGCCGTTTCCTGGTCGGAGGGCGGACTCATCCCCGCTTCGTGATCGGGCGTGACACGCGCCGCAGCGGGACGATGCTCGAATCCGCGCTGGTCGCTGGCATCACCGCGGCCGGTGGCGACGCGCTGCTCGCCGGTATCGTGCCGACGCCTGCGGTGGCCTTCCTGGTCCCCGAACTGGGGGCCAACGGGGGCGTCGTGATCTCTGCGAGCCATAACCCCCCCGAGTACAACGGCCTCAAGGTCTTCTCGCGCGAGGGCTTCAAGTTGCCTGATGAGCTCGAGGAGCGCATCGGAGCAGCGCTGGAGAACACGCCGGCGCTGGAGGGGCGCCCGACCGGTACCGCCGTGGGGCGTATCCACCTTATCGAGGATGCGGCCGAGCGCTATCTGGCGCATGACATGGCGCTGCTCGAGGGAGCGCGTCCACTTGCGGGGCTGCGGGTCGCCATCGACTGCGGCCACGGGGCCTCCGGCCAGACGACGCCGGCGGCCTTCGAGCGCCTGGGCGCCGAGGTCACGGCGATCAACACGGACTTCTCCGGCGATGACATCAACGTCGACTGTGGCTCAACGCATCTCGAGCCGCTGCGCGCGCTGGTCCAGGCGGGCGACTTCGATCTGGGGCTCGCGCACGACGGCGACGCGGACCGGCTGCTTGCCGTCGATGAGGCCGGCGAGCTACTCGACGGCGACCAGATCATGGCGCTGGTCGCGCTCGATCTTAAGGCGCGCGGCGAGCTGGCCGGCGATGCGCTCGTGGCCACCGTCATGAGCAATCTGGGATTCGTGCGCGCGATGCAGGCTGCTGGTATCACGGTCCATCAGGCACAGGTGGGGGACCGCTATGTCCTGGAACTCATGCGGGCAGAAGGCCTGATCGTCGGGGGCGAGCAGAGCGGTCACATCATCTTCCTGAAGCACAATACGACCGGCGACGGACTGCTCACCGCGCTGCTGCTGGCCCGTATCGCCGCCGAGGCGAAGGCGGCGGGGCGCACGCTGTCCGACCTGGCGTCCGCGGTGATGCAACGCTATCCTCAGGTGCTGGTCAACGTGGAGGTCCGGGACCGCGATGCGGCTGCGGACAACGCGGCCATCGCGGCCGAAGTCGCGGCGGTCACTGCCGCGCTGGGCGACGAGGGCCGGGTGCTGCTGCGCGCCTCCGGGACCGAGCCCCTGGTGCGGGTCATGGCGGAGGCGGCGCGCGAGGAGGCGGCCCGCGAGGCCGTCGACCGGCTGGTGGCCGTGGTCCGGGCGGAACTGGGCTGAGTCGCATGGCGAAGGCGGCGGGAGCGGGAGCGGCGGCAGCGGGCGCGGGAGCGGGAGCGGGAGCGGGAGCTGCGGTGTTCACGTTCCGGGAGATCTCGCTGGGGACGGGGGGCGTCGCTTCCTGCGTGCAGTGCGCGCGCGGTGCGGAGGCGCCGAGCGAGGGGCCGCCCTAGGGGCCGCGCCCGCGTGCCGGCGAGGAGAT
>WQUG01000056.1 GCA_009785855.1 Actinomycetes bacterium | reverse complement strand
CTTCGAGCGGGCCTGCCGTTGGTTCTCAGGCTTCGGCGGGGCGGCGCTCAGCAGCTCAGCGCTTCCCGTTGCGGCCCTGGCAGGATGGCTGGCGCTGATGCTCGGGATCTGGGTCGCCTGGGTCACGCCGACGCCCTCGCGGGCCCGACGTCTTGCCGCAGCGGGCTTGGCGGTGATCGTTCTGGTCTCGGCAGTGCCGTTGGCGCGACCGGGTTCCGGGACCCTGCAGCGCGGAGTGGTCATCCTTGATGTAGGGCAGGGCGACGCCCTGCTCGTCTGTGACGGCGGTCATGCGGGTCTCATCGATACGGGTCCGAGCCCGACAGCGCTGAAGGAGCAGCTCAGGGCCCAGAAGGTCACGCGGCTCGACTTCGTGCTCTTCACCCACGGGCACAGCGACCATGTCGGCGGGGCGCCCGCCCTTGACCGCTCGCTGCATATCACGCACCTCTATGTCGCGGAGGGCGCCCAACGCTCGAAGCAGCTGGCGGCGGTCTCGACGCGCCTGGACGTGCCGTTGACGGGCATGCACGGCGGACAGAGCTTCATGCTGGGCCACATCAGGATCACGGCGATCTGGCCGCGCTCCCGGATAAGCGACCCTGACGCCAACGAGTCCTGCCTGACGACGCTTCTGACCGACGAGCTGCCTGATGCCCGTGACAAGGTGGCAACGGACACCCTGCTGACCTCGGGTGACGCGGAGGCTCCCACCGTAAGCGCCGCTATCACGGCTGCGCACATCACGCAGGTCGATGTGCTCAAGGCGCCCCATCACGGCAGCGCCATCTCACTCAGCGACGCCCTGCTGGACCGCCTGAGGCCTGCGCTTGTTGTCATCAGCTGCGGACTCAAGAACCCGTATGGCCACCCGAAGCCCGCAACCTTGGACTTCCTGCAGAAGCACGGCATCCCTTTCAAGCGCACCGACCATGACGGTCCGGTCCTCGTGCCGTTCTAGTTACGCTAAGATAGAAACTATGGCACCGGCTGAACTCAAACCACTCTGTCTTATCACCTCCGACCAGGTCTTCCTGCGCGACCAGGCTCTGGCGCGTCTGCGGGCACGACTGGTGGAGATGGACGTCGACTTAGACTTCAACGCAGAGACTTTCGATGCGCGCGCGGCCGACCCTGCCGATATCATCGCAGCCGCGTTGACCCTGCCTCTGGGGAGCGACTTTCGCCTTGTGGTCGTCAGCAACGTCGAGAAGTTCGAGAAGGAAGCTCTTGACCTGCTTGCGACCTATGCGCAGGAGCCGACACCTTCGACCATCCTCTGTCTGGTGGGGGAGAAACTCAACCGTTCGACGCGGCTTTTCAAGGCGATCGCTGCGAACGGGACGGTGCTTGATCGTAAGGCCCCCAGGAAAAGTGAACTACCCGGTGTCGTCCGCGGTCTGCTTACCGAGCGGGGGTTGGACTTCGAAGCAGCAGTTCCCGAGATCCTGATCAACCTGGTCGGGGAGGATCTGGGCGCACTCTCAGGAGCGATCGCGACGCTGAACGCTGCCGCAGCAGGTAAGAAGGCCACGCGAAAGCTGGTCGCCGAGACCATCGGGGCGAGTGCAGCGGTGAAGAACTGGGAGCTGACCGATGCGCTTTCTGAGAAGAAGATCGTTGAGGCGCTGCGCGTGGTAGAACGTTCGATCGATCAGGGCGCCAAGCCCTCTGATCTCACGGGGCCGATCGCATGGATGCTGAGACAACTCATCACCGCGCGCTCGCTGGTCGATGAAGGAGCGCCGGATCCTCTGGCTGCACTTGATGAAGAGCTCAAACTTCCGCCACAGCTCAAGTGGAAGACGAAGACGATCCTGAAACAGGCGCGAAGTTTTTCTGCCGCGAAACTGCGGGAAGCGTTCAGTTCGTATGCTGATCTTGAATCAGCCATGCGTTCGGTTCCTGAAGAGCTGAAGAGGACGTATCTCGAGCGCTGGATCATCGACTTCTGCAGATAATGAACGAGCCCGCACAAGGCGGGCTCATCGATGCAAGGGATCAGTTGAAGCTTACGTTTACTCGGCCTTTTCTGCATCCTCAGTCGGCTCATCGACTTGTTCGACTTCTTCAGGCTCCGCCTTCTTCGCGGGAGCCTTTTTGGCAGGGGCCTTCTTCGCCTTGGGCTTCTCTTCGGCGGTCGGCTTCTCCGCAGCAGCCTTCCTGGCCGCGGCCTTCTTCGGCGCCGGAGCCGACGGGGCCGCACCGTCGCCGGTGCTGTTGGCCAGCTTCATGAGGCCGGACTTGCGGTTGGCGGCCTGGTTCTTATGGACGACGCCCTTGGTGACGGCGCGGTCAAGCTCACGGCAGGCCGCGCGGGCCGCTGCGAGGGCGGCATCCTTGTCCCCGGCCTCGACGGCGGCGGTGACCTTCTTGCTGGCGGTCTTCAAGGCCGCGCGGATCGAGCGGTTACGCAGACGCGCCTTCTCGTTCGTGATGATGCGTTTCTTCTGGCTTTTGATGTTCGCCACGTAGGTTCTCCTTCATCGGATGCGGTGTTTATCAAGCTTGAATACTATATCATATCGGCCTTAGCTATAATAGGTAGCCATGACAGACACCGCCCACATCCGCAACTTCAGCATCATCGCTCACATCGATCACGGCAAGTCGACGCTCGCTGACCGTATCCTTGAGCTCACGCACACGGTCCAGGCACGCGACATGACCGATCAGCTGCTCGACAGCATGGACATCGAGCGCGAGCGCGGCATCACGATCAAGGCCCAGGCGGTGCGCGTCCTCTACGATGCGGCAGACGGGCAGACCTATGAGCTCAACCTGATCGACACGCCCGGGCACGTCGACTTCACCTACGAGGTGAGCCGCAGCCTGCAGGCCTGCGAGGGCTGCGTGCTGGTGGTCGACGCGGCTCAGGGCGTCGAGGCCCAGACGGTCGCCAACGCCATGCTCGCCATGAACGCGGGCCTCGAGATCATCCCGGTGATCAACAAGATCGATCTGCCCTCGGCTGAGCCCGATCGCGTGCGCACCGAGATCGAGGAGGGCCTCGCGATCCCGGCAGAAGACGCGCTGCTCGTCAGCGCGAAGACCGGCGAGGGCATCCGCGAGGTCCTGGAGGCCGTTATCGCGCGCATCGGCGCCCCCCCGTCCGCCCCGGCGAACGCCCCGCTGCGCGCGCTCATCTTCGACAGCTGGTTCGACGAGTATCGCGGCGTGGTCGCGCTCATCCGCGTCATGGAGGGGAGTGTGTCCACAGGCGAAGAGATCCGCATGATGGCCACGGGCGCTGCGGCCAAGGTCGAGGAGCTCGGGGTGCGCCGCCCCGCCGCCGATCCGCTTGACTCTCTGGGCACCGGCGAGGTCGGCTACCTCATCACCGGCCTGAAGGACCCGGCGCAGGTCACGGTGGGCGACACGATCACGACCGTCGCGCGCCCGGCGTCTGAGGCTCTGCCGGGCTATCGCGCCATCAAACCCATGGTCTATGCGGGTATCTTCCCCATCGACGGCGACCAGTACCCTGAGCTGCGCGATGCGCTGGACAAGCTCAAGCTCAACGATCCGGCGCTCGACTACACGCCGGAGACGAGCCATGCGCTCGGATTCGGCTTTCGCGTGGGATTCCTGGGACTGCTGCACATGGAGGTCATCAAGGAACGCCTGGAGCGCGAGTTCGACCTCTCGCTGCTCGCGACCGCACCCAGCGTGTCGTATCACGTTTTCACGAAGTCCGGGGAGATGCTGTCCATCCACTCGCCCCAGGACATGCCCGATCCCAACGCGATCGAGCGCATCGAGGAGCCCTATCTCAAGGCCACCATCCTCGTGCCGCCGGACTATGTGGGGGCGGTCATGGAGCTGGCGCAGTCAAGGCGCGCGAGCTTCGCCGACATGCAGTACCTGGGACCTAACACGGTCGAGATGCACTACGAGATCCCGCTCTCCGAGCTGATCCTGGACTTCTTCGACCAGCTCAAGAGCCGCACGAAGGGCTACGCGAGCCTCGACTATGAGTTCTCAGGCTATGCGCCCGGCGAGCTCGTCAAGCTCGACATCCTGCTGGCGGGTCAGCCGGTGGACGCACTCTCCTTCATCGTCTTTGCCGATGACGCCTACCGGCGCGGCCTGGCCCTGACCCAAAAGCTCAAGGAGATCATCCCGCGCCAGATGTTCGAGGTCCCGATCCAGGCGGCCGTGGGCAGTCGCGTGCTGTCGCGCACCAACGTCAAGGCGATGCGCAAGGACGTGCTGGCGAAGTGCTACGGCGGCGACATCTCGCGCAAGCGCAAGCTGCTCGAGAAGCAGAAAGAGGGCAAGAAGCGCATGAAGAACATCGGCCAGGTCGAGGTGCCGCAGGAGGCCTTCATGGCGCTTCTG
Organism: Actinomycetes bacterium; assembly: GCA_009785855.1. Lineage (GTDB taxonomy): Bacteria > Actinomycetota > Coriobacteriia > WRKU01 > WQUG01 > WQUG01. Next base: position 306 of record WQUG01000056.1, on the reverse strand, counting down.
AAGGTCGATGGCTGAGCTCAGCACGCTGCTCGCGAACCCGGTCTGGCTCGCGCCGATGGCCGGTCTGGCCGACGCTCCCTTCCGTCAGCTCTGCAAAGAGCAGGGAGCGGGGCTCTGCTGCACGGAGATGATCAGCGCCAAGGGTCTGCACTACAACCCGCAGGGCAGCGGCTCGACGCGCCTGCTGCGTCTGGCGCCCGTCGAAGTGCCGGCGGCCGTCCAGCTCTTCGGGGCCGACCCTGCGCTCATGGCGCAGCAGGCCGCGCGCGTGGCGGAGAAGCTGGGTAAGGACCTGGCGCTGATCGA
>WQUG01000055.1 GCA_009785855.1 Actinomycetes bacterium | reverse complement strand
TGAGCGCCGGATGTCTGCGCTGTCTATCAAGGATATCGAGCCGACAGGTCCTGACCGGCGGGCCTGTCGGCTGCTCTTCGATGACGGCGATCCGGAAGGCTTAATCCTTCCTCAGGCGGTGGTCAAGGCGCTCGGAATAGAACCGGGAGCCATCTTCGCATCGCGCGCGTCGCTGCGCGCCCAGGTCGATGCGATCGAAGCTGAGTGTGCCTGGAACCGCTGTCTGCGGATCTTGAACGCGCGCGATAAGACAAGCTATGAACTGAGGTCGCGTCTCGGACAGGACGGCTATCATCTGAAGGTGGTCGAGAGGACCTTGCGTCGCCTGGCAGAGCTGGGACTGGTCGATGACGAGCGCTTCACGGCGAACTATGTCGAGGCCGGACTTCGTGCGAAGAAAGGCTGGCCGCGCATCGTGAAGGAGCTTGCGCGCAAAGGCATCGATCTCGACATCGAAGATCTGCGGTATCGCCCGGATCCGCAGGAGGAATACGACGCGGCGTATGCTCTGGTTAAACGACTGCCAGTCACCACCGAGAAGGAGCGCACGCGCGTCCTCAGACGCCTGATCACGCGCGGTTTCCCCTATGCGACCGCGCGCCGTGTCCTTGACGCTCGCAAAGCTATGCTCTAGAATTGAAGGTCGCGTGATTTCTGCGTCTCAGTGACGCGACCGATCAGAACAGGAACACTTTCATGGATATGGTCCGTGCCCTTGAACAACAGCAGATACGAACTGATCTTCCTGACTTCCAGGTCGGGGACAACGTGAAAGTCTCCTACAAGATCATCGAAGGTACGCGCGAACGTATCCAGGTCTTTGAGGGTCGTGTCATCCGTCGGCAGGGCGAGACGAACCGGGAGACCTTCACGGTCCGCAAGATCAGCTTCGGCGTCGGGGTTGAGCGTACGTTTCCGGTCTGCTCTCCGAAGATCGATAAGATCGAGATCACCGGACGCGGCAAGGTCCGCCGTGCCAAGCTCTATTTCCTGCGGGATAAGGTCGGTAAACAGGCTCGCCTCAAAGAAAAAGGTTATTAAGAGCGAAGTATGACCAGGACTAAAGCACAGGAACAAGAGCGCCTCAGGGCGCTCTTCGCGTATGAAAGGGAGCTGCACGCAGCGGGCCTGCGTGTCATTGTCGGCGTCGATGAGGTCGGCCGCGGCCCTTTGGCCGGTCCGGTCAGCGCAGCCGCCTGTGTGCTGGACGCCGCAGTGGAGATCCCGTACCTCAACGATTCGAAGCGCGTAAGCGAGCATCGCCGCGAAGAGCTGGCAGATCTCCTGCGCCAGAGCGCCCGGGCATATCAGGTCTCCCATGTCGAGGCTTCCGTCATCGACGAGGCGGGGATCATGGCGGCCCTGAAGCAGGCCATGCGCGCGGCGGTCGCCGGCATCGGGCTGGAACCGGACCTTGTGTTGCTCGATGGACGCCCTCTGCGCCTTTGGTCCTGCGAGGAAGCGATCGTGAAGGGCGATGGCAAGGTCGCCTGCATCGCCGCCGCTTCGATACTTGCCAAGGTCGAACGAGATGAACTCATGAGACGCGCCGACCGGGACTATCCGGGCTACGGATTTACCCGCAACAAGGGTTATGGCTCCCCGGAACACATCGCTGCGATCCGGGAAAGAGGGCTCTGCCCCCTTCATCGACGCTCGTTCTGTGGAGATTTTGTTGACTGACCGCATCGCTCCAGCTCACTGAGCATCCCCGGTAAGATCGAGGTAAGAGTCTGTTAAGTACCCTGCGCCATGATAGGCGCGGAGGTATCGAACATGGCAGAAGAAACGAATCAGGCGCTCGGGCGCAGAGGCGAGGAGGCCGCGGCGGTCTTCCTCCAGGGTCTGGGACAGACGATCATCGCAAGGAACTGGCGTTGCCGGATGGGGGAGATCGATCTGATCACCCGCGAGGGGGATACGCTGGTCTTCTGCGAGGTGAAGACGCGCCAGAGTCTGCGCGCGGGACATCCGGTGGAGGCGGTCACGCTCCAGAAGCAGACGAGGTACAGTCGCCTGGCCGATATCTGGTTGAGCCGCCATGATCAGGGAGATCGCTCCCTGCGCTTCGATGTGGTCAGCATCTGTGTCACGGGCCCTCACCGCGCTGAGATCAGCCTTTTCAGATCAGCGTTCAGCTATGTCGAGGTCCGCTGATGTACTGTGAGTTGAGGACCGCGACCTTGTCGGGGATCGACGCGCTTCCCGTCGATGTTCAGGTCCATGTCGCCTCGGGGCTCCCGGCCTTCCACATCGTCGGCATGGGAGACGTAGCGGTCAAGGAAGCTCGTCAGCGCGTCACGGCAGCCCTGAGGTCCTGTGGATTCAAACTTCCGAACAGTTGCATCACGGTCAATCTGGCGCCGGCGCTGGTCCAGAAACATGGAACGGGATTCGATCTGGCGATGGCACTGGGCATACTCATCGCGAGCGGGCAGGCCTCTGTCGATCGTGCGAGCCAGCTGCTCGTCTTAGGTGAGCTGGGCTTGCAGGGACAGGTCTCGACGGTCGCGGGTCTGGTCTCCTGCGCGCGTCTTGCCAATGAGCAGGGACGGATACTCATGACGCCGCATCCCGAGCAGCTGGAGGGGATCATCGCCTGTCAGACGATCCCCATCGAGCATCTCTCAGAGATCGCTCAGCTGCAAGAGCGCCCGGTCAAGGCAGTCGCCCGGGATGAGGCGGTGAGTTCTGGCGGACTTGACTTCGCTGATGTTGCGGGTCAGTCTCGCGTGATCCGTGCTCTGTGCGTGGCGGCTGCTGGGCAGCTCAGCGTGTTCATGGTCGGACCTCCGGGGACCGGCAAGACCATGCTTGCCTCACGACTGCCCTCGATCATGGCGCCGCTGAGTCGCGAGGAGTTCCTTGAGGTAGCGCTGGTCGCGTCGGCCATGGGTCGAACGCTCGATGACATCTGCGCGCAGCGCCCCTTTCGCAACCCGCACCACAGCGCCTCGCCGGTCGGTATCATCGGGGGAGGTTCTCCCATCAAGCCGGGCGAGATCACGCTTGCCCATAACGGGGTCCTCTTCTTAGACGAGATGCCCCAGTTCGCTCCGGTCACGCTGCAGGCCCTGCGCCAACCGCTTGAAGAGGGCTGTGTGCGCATCGTGCGCGCACAGGAATCCGTCGTCTTGCCCGCGCGGGTCATGCTGGTCGGGGCGGCCAATCCCTGCCCCTGCGGTTACTACGGGGATAAGGAGAAGCGCTGTCACTGTGCGCCGGCAGAGATACAGTCCTATCAGAACCGCATCGGAGGTCCTCTGATGGATCGTTTCGACATGGTGCTCTACGCGAGCCGTCCTCCCTTAGAAGAGCTGTTCGCGACCAGGCCAAAGCAGCGCGGCCTCAGTTCTGCGGAGCTGCGCGCGCAGGTGATCGCGGCACGCGACTATGCGCAGGACCACCATGAACGACCAGTCAAAGAACTTGAGCGTGAGGAACTCTGCAGCGAAACGATGATCAGCCCCGCAGCGTTAAAGCTCCTGCAACGCAGCGCCGAGCGGCTGCTCCTCTCGCCGCGGGCGCTCGTACGCGTCGGGCGGGTCGCGCGCATCATCGCCGACATGCAGCAGTCTGAACTCACGGAAGAAGAGCATCTGATAGAGGCGCTGTCCTATCGGGTCAGCCTGTTCGAGCGTTCCTGAAGGAGGGAGAGTCATGGAGAGTGCGTCCTTTGAGCTGGAGACCAGCGATGAGTTCTATCCGCGCCAGCTGCAAGACTACGAGGAGGCGCCGGAGCTCCTCTTCGGGAGGGGAGACCCCGCCTGCCTGCTTCCGGGAGTCGCCCTAATCGGGGCGCGCAACGCGACCCCTTACGGGATCAGCGCAGCGACCGCGATCGCGACCTGGGCATGCGAGCTGGGTCTGACCGTGTATTCGGGCTGCGCGCGCGGCTGTGATCAGGCAGCGCATCGCGCGGCCCTGGCGGCAGAGGGCAGGACCGTCGCTGTTCTGGGCTGTGGCGCCGATGTCGTCTATCCGGCGCGGGCCGCGGGGCTTTTGGACCGCATCGCCGCGCAGGGCTGCGTGCTCTCGACCTACGACTGGGGGACGCCGCCTGCTGCCTACCGCTTCCGCGAGCGCAACTGGTTGATCGCGGCCCTGAGTCAGTTCGTGGTGGTCGTCGAGGCGCGCATCCCGAGCGGCACATTCTCGACGGTCGAACATGCCTTAAGCCTCGGCATCGGGATCGCCGCGGTCCCCGGCTCCATCTTCTGCCCTGGTTCGCAGGCGCCGAACCGCTTCATCAGCGAAGGAGCGGTGCCCTTGACCAGCCGCGAGGACCTCTGTGCGGCGGTCGAACGTTTCCTGCCGCAGGTCACGGTCGATCTCGTCATGAGACCCACGGATACAGCAACAGAGCAAGGCTGCACAGACGAGCTCCTCAGAGCGCTCGTGGCACAGCCTTCAACGCCAGAAGAGCTGTCCGCCGCCCTTGGTCTGAGCGCGCGCGAAGTGGCGCTGCGCTGCAGCCGCGCAGAGATCGAGGGAAGCGTCGAGCGTTACCCCGATGGCAGCTACGGCCTGAGCCAGTCAGAACTTTTGTTGCGAGCACGCTGAAGGCTACAATAAGGATATGGATTCGGTACAGGTCATAGGCGCCGGACTGGCCGGCAGTGAGGCCGCCCTGCAGCTCGCGCGGCGCGGTATTCCCGTG
>WQUG01000054.1 GCA_009785855.1 Actinomycetes bacterium | reverse complement strand
GACCGTGCCGCACTTCGCGCAGGTCTGCGGTTTCTCGTTGTCATCGGCTTCGATAACGGCCTCGTCTGCCGCAGCAGGCTTCGACGCATCCTCGGACTTGAGTTCCGTGTTCATCTCGTCGAGACCCGTGCGTACTGACTTCATCGTCTTGCCGAACATCTTACCCAGCTTGGGCAGCTGCTTCGGGCCGAATATCACGAACAGCACCAGGATCAGGAGGATGATGATGATAGTTTCTACCGGACCTAAGCCAAACATAGAACCTCCATGGTCATGTGTCGGACTTATGCGCCCGACCGGTTACACGAATACACAGTCTACTACAAACATCGGACGACCGCACGCCTCAAGCGGTCAAACGGCGAAGCTAGATGGCGGCCTGCGTCAAAGCGTCTTTGCAAAGGCACTGGCGCTGGGCGGGTATCGTCGGCACCATATCATAGATGAGTTGCTTGAGCTTATCGATGTTGTCCGCGAAGACCTTCAGGACATCGGTGTTGGTGACGGCGCTGTCCGCGTCCACCCCGGCGTCGTAGTCCGTGATGAGCGCGACGTTGACATAGCACATCTCGAGCTCACGGGCCAGGTAGCCCTCAGGATACTGCGTCATGTTGATCACGGTCCAGCCCTGAGCGGCGAACCACTCTGACTCCGCGCGCGTCGAGAAGCGCGGGCCGCCGATCACGACGACCGTCCCGGTCTCGTGTACGGTGATGCCGAGGCGCTGACAACTGGCGATCGCGGCCTGCCTCAGCTCGGGGCAGTAGGGATCGGCCGAGGACACATGGTAGACCTGGCCCCCGGTGAAGAAGGTGTCGGCTCGCCCGTTCGTGCGGTCGACGAACTGGTCGACCACGACGAAGTCCCCGGGACGGACCTCTGGCGAGAGGCTCCCGCAGGCCGCCGGCCCGATGACCCTGGTTACCCCCAGCTCATGGAAGGCCCAGAGGTTGGCACGATAGTTCACTTCATGCGGCGCGATACTGTGGTTCCTGCCGTGCCGGGGCATGAAGGCGACGCTGCGCCCGGCAAGGCGCCCGACCGCCACCACATCCGAGGTCTCCCCCCAGGGGGTCCAGACCTTGTAGTCTTTCGCATCCTCGAGCAGTTCGTAGAAACCGCTGCCTCCGAAGATACCGATCTCAGCCTGCGGCAGTGCGGAGTTCATGCGTGTCGTCATCGTCGTCCTTTCCAGCGGGCGTCGCGTATGTTTCGATGAGCTTCAGGTGGGGCGCCTGCCCTGACCATCTTACCGCATGATCGCGCGGGGGCGCGAGCGCGTCCGCCCGCCGATCCAACTGAAGACAGAGCGCGATCATCTGCGCCTCACGCCGCGTCGACTCCGCGGGAGCGACACCGGGCTCCCCGGTCAGCCAGGCAGCCTGAAGGATGAGACTTTCAAGCGAGGCGCGCTTCTCGCGCGGCAGCGAGACCCGGGCGTCGTGGACCATGAGCGCCGAGAGTACCGGGACGGGATAGAGCCTGCCGATGGCGCCCGATGCTTCCGCCGCGCCGGCGGGATAGAGCAGCAGGGCCGCAAGCATCAGGTCACGCGCGGGGGGTGCGAAGTGTCCATAGACCGCGCGCAGAAGACGTGAGCTCCGTATCGCAGAGCGGATGGCGGTACCGCTGGCCTCACTGCGGGACAAGGGGGCGTGACAGAAGGCCTCATAGCGCCGCTCGCGATAGAAGACCGCGCGCATGAGCGCGCGCAACTGCGGGTCGCCGATGCTGCGTACCAGTTGTCCGAAGGCTGTGCTCGCCGCTTCGATGTTGTCTGTCATGGTCGCGCTCCTTTTCCTGTGCTCTTGTTCACAGGATAGCAGGAGGCTCGGACATCATCCGCGGACAAGCCAGGAGAAGAGGGCTGCCTTGAGCAGGGCCAGGACCATCAGGAGGACCAGGGCGACGAGTATGGCGGAAAGCCCCGGGACCAGGAGGTCTGCCGGGCGATCCACGCTGTGTTCGAAGTGTTTGAAGAGGCCGAGGATGACGAGTACGATCACCGCGAAGGTCACGACCAGACTGAGTGTGACCAGCAGCGGCGTGACCGGGCCGAGCACACGGCCGAGCGGATAGTCGACGATCCCGGCCAGGATGAGCGCCGCCAGGTAGAGGGCCCAGTCGCGGGGGCGTGCCAGCATCGTGGCGCGCGCCCGGGCGCTGAGCAGGGTCTCGCTCAGAAGCGCCATCAGCAGCGGGGCAAGCCCGCCGCCGACCGCCAGCCCCGTGATCAGGCGGATCGTGTCGTTCGTCGGGCGGATCCCCGCGTAGCTGGAAAGTCCGTCTGCGGCCATCGCGATCAGCGCCAGGCCCAGGAAGACCCAGTAGGACCAGTGCAGCGCCAGAGGGGGGGATAGGGGCCGGGCCGTATTGTCTTGCAGCTCTGTTGGGGAGGGGGCGAGGGGGGTCGCTCGCGTACGCGAACGAGCCCCCCTCACCTCCTCCCTGTCGTGCTGCACTGCAGAGGAGGATAGGGGCCGGACCGTTTTGTCTTGCAGCTCTGTTAGCGAGGGGGCTCGTTCGCGTACGCGAGCGACCCCCTCGCCTCCCACTTGTGCCTCACCTGATAAAACGGACCCGGCCCCTCTCCGGCGGCGATACAGCGCGAACAGGACGAGGAGCCCGGCCACGGTGGCGACATAGATCCCCGAGCAGCGTGAACAGACCGGCTGCTGGAAGCCGCCCGAGATGAAGCTGCGCTCAGGGAGCTGGTGGCAGACGCCGGCGCCCAGCGCGAGCATCAGGCGTTGCAACCAGTCCGCGACCATGTCAGCGGACCTGGACCTGCCCCGCCGGACCCTCGACGAAGCGCCCCACCACCCAGGACCCAGGAACTTCGCCCGCAGAGGGATCCAGGGCGAGCAGCAGGCCTCCTGAGGTCTGCGGGTCACAGACCAGACGCTCTGCCCCGGGGACCTCGCAGACCATGAAGTCAGCGGCCCACGTGATCAGCTCAGCGGTCTTGCCGGGCATGACGCCCTCTGCTGCCAGCGCGGCGGCGCCTTCCAGCAAGGGGAGCGCGTCCATCGTGATCTCGACCGCGCAGCGCGAAGCCTGGGCCATCTCGTGGGCATGTCCCGCCAGGCCGAAGCCGCTGACATCGGTGCAGGCCCGCGCGTGCAGGGCCCGGGCGGCGCGTGAGGCCTCCCGGTTGAGACCCGCCATCGACTCGATGGCGCCGCGCGCGGCAGGCTCGCTCTCTTGCAGACGCCCCTGCTTGATCGCCGTAGCGATCAGGCCGGTCCCCAGAGGCTTGGTCAGGACAAGCAGGTCGCCTGGGCGCGCTCCCGCGTTGTAAAGGACCTCGTCGGGATGAACACGCCCGGTGACCGCCAGGCCGAACTTCGGCTCCGCGTCATCGATGGTGTGCCCGCCGACGATCGGCGTATCAGCACGGGCGCAGATCGCCGCGGCGCCGCGCACGATGTCAGCGACGGCCGAAGTCCCCATCGAGCGCGGGACCGCCAGCAGGTTCATGGCACAGAGCGGCTCGCCGCCCATCGCGTAGATGTCGGACAGGGCGTTGGCTGCCGCGATCCGCCCGAAGTCGAAGGGATCGTCGACGATCGGCGTGAAGAAGTCGACGGTCTGCAGCAGCGCGAGGTCATCAGACAAGCGCACGACCGCCGCGTCGTCACTGGTCTCGAAGCCGAGCATGACGTCATCTGAGTTGGTCGGCCCGAGCGCGTCGAGCACCAGTTGGAGGTCCGCCGGACCCCACTTCGCCGCTCAACCAGCTTTGTGCGAGAGTTGTGTCAGACGGATATCTGTCGCCTTGTCAGTCACTGGTCCTCACACCTCCTTACCTCATACAGTATAGCCAAGCTCTGGCCAGAATGGTACAATCGTAAGTCCGCGTCGGGATGTGGCTCAGCTTGGTAGAGCGCTCGGTTCGGGACCGAGAGGTCGCTGGTTCAAATCCAGTCATCCCGACCAGACTCGATCTCCTTTCGTGTAAGCCCCTACACGAAACGATCTCTTCGTCTGGATTCTCTGCCATAAGACAGCCCACTTTACCCGATCACGAAGGCGTCATCAGCATCAAAGGCCTGCTGGACGTAGAGCGACATCGAGCCCTGGATGCCGACCTCGACCTTATCGATCAGATCATAGAACTTCAGACAGGTGATGCAGGAACTGATGTTGACGCCTGCCGCTTCAAGCGTCTTGAGCTCATCGAGCACCGGCGAACCGGCGCAGGCAAGCTTGACCCCGCTGTTGAGCAGCGAGATCCCGATGGGGCGCTGCTCCTCTTCCACGATCTTTCCCAAGAACATCTTCATCAGAGTGCGCCCAAGCTCCCAATCGCCCTGCCCCAGGCTCTCTGAGTTGATCATCAGATACTTCTTCACGGTGATCCTTTCCGCGTGCCGATACGTCCTGTCCCTAGTATAGCTTATATGAAGTATAAGTGATACTTGATACTGGGGACCACGGTGCCTGTCCCCCCGGTTCCCGTCACTCAGGCTGCGGAGCGAAGTTCTCCAGCGCGTCGAAGAGCTCTGCCGGGATGTCTGCGCCGGGTTTCGGGCTGAAGTCCACCCCGCGGCGTCGCAGTTGATCGAGGGCGGCAGCGCAGGCGACCGGGACGGCAGCCTCGACCTCGCTCGAAAGCTCCAGGACCCACTCCCGCAAGCTTGCGACCTGCACCGCGACCACGACCGTGGTCTCGGGCGCCCGGTCCGTGAGTTCGGCGGCGCGCAGCACGTCGATGAGCGCGCTGTCATGGGCCGTATGGAGCACGGCGCTGGCAGCCATCTCCTCGGGCGTCATGATCAGGACGGTCCCCGGCGGATGTCCGGTATCCTTGGCGGCGTCAAGCACGATCAGCTCGCGCACGTCGATCAGATCGCCCAGCATCCCGAGGCCCAGGTCGCCTTCATCGACGCAGCGCAGCTCGCAGGGAAAGTCGAACCATGCCATGAGACGGGCCAGACAGGCGGGCCCGACGCCGTCGTCTTCGACGGTGGGGTTGCCGACCGCCATGAGCATGATGTGAGCGACTTCTGTCATATCCCCATCATAGCAGGAGGGCCGCCCTGCGGCGGCCCTCCAGAGAAGACATCGTGTCTTTACGCTTGTGCGGGAGCATCGACATGCTCACCAGCATCCGGATCCTCCTTGTACAGGAAGATCATGCGCCAGGCAACGAAACCGTGCATGGTCGCGATGTAGATGTGGATCAGCGAGATGATGATCAGCACCCACATGAGGCAGTAGTGGATAACGCGCATCGGCATGAGTGAGCCGCCGCCGCCGAAGCCGAAGAGGCCGGAGACGAGGTTGTTACCAACTGCGAAGATAGCCAGCTGATTGGTCACGCCCCACAGGCAGAAGCCCGTGTAGCTGATGGCGATGATCATGACCGCGATCATGATATAGGCCAGCTTCTGCATGGTCGCATACTTGGCCGAGATCGGGTAATCCTTCTTCATGAAGAGATACCAGCGAAGCATCGGGAAGAACTGATGACGGTTCTCCTTCTGCGGCAGCCAGTTACGGATATCGAGTTCCTTCTCACGCGTGCCCATCGTCGTCGCATCCTTCACGAAGAAGGCCAGGACGATACGGACAAGACAGTTCAGGAAGATGACGATACCGAAGAAGACATGTACCCCGCGGGCGGCGCCCATAAAGCCGCTGAAGGCGGGGAAATGGATGTAGAGACCCGACATGATCAGGATCAGCATGGATACCGCATTGATCCAGTGCGTTACGATGAAGACGGGAGGATGCATCTCTTTTAATGGCTTATGCATGTTTACGCACCCCACTTCCGCGAATAGACGGTCCCAGTCTTACCGGTCCTGCGTTCAATCACGTGAACGCCGCAACCGACTCAAGGATCGAAGCTGCGGACGATACGCGCAGCCTCGATAGGACGCGTGACGTCTGCGACCGGAGTCCCGATCAACGCCGCCTCCATCGGTCCGGGAACGCCCGCCTTGTCACGTGGGCTGAGGTCCCATGTCGAGGGAGTCACGACCTGATACGAATCGATACGTCCACCCTTGATGTTGATGAAGTGACCGAGCGCACCGCGCGGGGCCTCCCAGAGGCCGGCGCCCGACTTGTCCTTGACCGTATAGGGCTCGAACAGGGCAGCCGTACCCTCCTTCTTGGCAGCCGCCAGCTCCGCACACCACTCGATGGTCCAGCCACTGATGACGGCACACTCAAGGTTGCGGGCAGCGACACGACCGAGCAGCGAGACCAGCTTGGTCGGATCGGTGATGCCGAGTTTCTTCAGCGCACCGTTGACCGTATCGGCCACGACCTTGTTGCTCTCGTTGTCAGGCGACAGGTAGGCGACGAGCATACGAGCCAGCGGACCGACTTCGGCCGCCTTCTCGTCATAGCGCGGAGCCTTGCACCAGGAGTACTTATCCTCAACGTTATAGCTTGAGTCGCTCCAGCTCTGCATGGCCTTGGTCTCGCCCTTCTGCGGGTTCAGCCCGGAGGGAGAGGTGTACCATGTGTGCTCGACATACTCCTTGACCTTGCCCACATCCGGCTTGCTCACGGTCAGCCCTTGGGCAGTCTCGATGAAGCCGGCCGGCAGATAACGGCTGTCCAGGGTCTGGTTCTTGCGATCGAACACGCCCCAGGCCAGGAAGTTACCGCAGCCTCCGCCGTACTCGAGCGCGCCCACATAGAACGGAGCGATCGCCAGAGTGTCGGGGATCATGGTCTTGGTGACCCAGTCGTTGAGCTTGGTGAAACGATAGAGGAGCTCGGCGACACGATCGTCGTTGGGGCTGAAGGCGGTACCGCCCGCGACCGAGGTCATCGGGTGCGGGAACTTCCCACCGATCAGCGCGATGATCTGCGCAGCCTCAGCCTGCATCTCGATCGCCTCAAGATAGTGAGCGACGGCGATCAGGTGCAGTTCTGCCGGCATCTTGGGGTTGTAGAGCTCGTCGGCCTTCTTGGGATCGGTCAGCGGGTTGATGCCCCACCAGCCGTTCGTGAAGATCGACAGATCGCCGCCTTCGACCAGCTTCAGCAGACGGGCCTTGACCGCTGCGAAATCAGCGGTGCTGGTCCCGGCCTGCTCGGCCAGTGCATAGGTGTTGGCGACATCGGCCTCAAGGGCCTTGGCCGGGTTGACATAGTCAAGGGCGGCCAGCGTGTAGAACCACAGGATGTGGCTATGGATGAACTCCGCTGCTTCCAGCAGGTTGCGGATCAGACGAGCGCCGTTGGGCACGGTGACCTTCAGCGCGTCCTCGACGCTCTTGCTGGACGCATGACCATGAGAGGTCGGGCACACGCCGCAGATACGCATCGTGATGTAATACGCATCCTCAGGAGCACGCCCCTGCAGCACGGTCTCCATACCGCGATAGTTCGTCGACGAGACCCAGGCGTCCTTGATGACGCCGTTCTCTGCGGCAGCTTCGATACGAAGGTGACCCTCGATACGGGTTACCGGATCGATAACAACGTTACTAGGCATCTGCACTCCCTCCCTTCTTCTTCAGTTTCCGGGCATCGTAGGTCTTCATCTCTTCGTTCTTCAACGTCGAGTTCTTACCGATACGATGCGTGGCCTTACTTGCAAGCGCGTGCGCGCCGATACCGACGACGACCACGCCACCGACGATCGCGCCAGCCTTGGCGATACCAAGACCACCGGGGCCTCCGATAACGCCGGCGCCGATGCGACGCATACGCTGACGGAACGGGGTGTTGTTGTCGACCCAGTTGAAGTTCCCGCAACCGATGCAGGGACCGCCCGAGGCGACACACCAGGACATGTTGTTGTTCCAGCGCAACTTGCTGCAGTGACGATAGGTCTGGGGTCCTTTGCAACCCATCGCATACAGACAATAGTTGTCAGCTTCTGCCTGGCCGCCGAACTGGTAGACGAACTCGCCGTTCTCGAAGTGACCGCGACGCTCGCAGTTATCATGGATGGTCGAGCCATACAGATACTTCGGGCGGTTCTGGCGATCGAGGTTGAGTTCTTTGACGGGATCCTTGAGGATCTTCGTCAGATCACCTGTGAGCAGCACATTGACGACGACCGCGATGATCTCGAGCGGATTGACCGGGCAACCCGGAAGATTGACGACCGGTGGCCGCTTCTTCGGATTGCTGATGTTCGCGTCAAGGTAGGCCTTGACGCCGGTCGCCTTGGCGGGGTTCGGGTACGCCCGCACCCATCCGCCGTCGACCGCACAGGAGCCGACCGCAACGATCGCGGCAGCACCTTCTGCGTAGTGCTGCAGGATCTCGACATACGGCTTCTCGGCGATGCGCAAGACGTTGCCGTCCAGCATCTCGGTGACCGCTCCTTCGCAGATCAGGATGTACTTGCCCTTGTTCGCGGCGGCGTACTCCTCACCTGCCTTCTCTGCATACTCGCCCGAGGCCATCATCACTGTCTCCATCTGAGGCAGGGATAAGATGTCCAGGACGATGTCGGCAACATTCGGTTGCGTTGCCTGTGCGATGGATTCTGTGCAGCCAGTACAGGCTGCGCCGTTGATCCAGAGCGCGGGATACAGACCGGAACCCGCCGCTTCTCCAACTGCGGCGGCGATCTGCGGGACCGCCGTCTGTGAAAGCCCCATGACCGCGGCCAACGTGCCGCAGAACTTCAAGAAGTCACGACGCGTTATCCCGTGGGCAGCGAGGCGTTCATAGAGATCAGTCGCTACTGCCATGCCATACACCTCCTTGTGTATCTCAGCCATGACACGCCCTTCCACATCCAGACCCTGATGGACCCCAGGGGACCTTCGGTGTTCCGACGTGCCGTTTCCGTAACCATTGTTCTACATCCGTCTCGATTTGTATAATAGATTTGTCTTATAGCTAAGTACAGCGATTATTATAGTTGGAATAAGTTGCCTCAGTACCTTCAACGATAACTGAATCACCCCTAGATATGCAAAATTCGTCGAAATGTTGCACGTGATATCAATTTGAAATAGTTGGCGCGAACGGCTCTTGCGCCCTGCCAACGGCCTGAACCGCCCGCTGGACCGATCCCGGGAAAGCCCGCGATGATGCTATAGTAGGCTCAGGCAGAGCCCTTGAAAGGAGTCACGATGTCGAGACCAGAACCATCGATGGATGCGTGGTTGAAGGAAGCCAAGGCCGACCCCCGCGCGAAGGAATGCGGGATGCTGCTCGTCCACAACGGGATCGTGCGTGTCACCCCTAAGGCTCAGGTACGCGAGGGCGTCCAGGGCCTCGGGGAGGTATCAGAGATCGACTTCTCCTATGACGCGGCCGGCGTCGCGGCAGCTGAAGCCGAAGCGCTCACCTGGCCCGGCGTCGCCTGGGTGCGGACCTGGCTCAATGAAGGAACCCTGAAGGTCGGCGACTCGATCATGTACGTGATGATCGGCGCTGATATCCGCCCGAACTGCATCGAAGCGTTGCAGAAGCTGGTCGGCAAGATCAAGACCGAGCTGGTCACCGAAACCGAGCACTATTACTGATCAGGACGCGATCGACGTTCGCTGGCAAGGCGCCGTAAGACGTGGCGGCCTTGTGTCGCCGCGAGTCCTTGCGGCAACGCAGTCAGCGGACGTCCAGCGTGTCCTGGTGGCCGGCGCCGTGGAGCATCTTGATAGCATGTTCGAACTGGTCGGCGACGAAACCCCAGGCCTCGCGGACCGCCTTCTCTGAGCCCGGGAAGTTGATGATGACCGACTCCCCCCGCAGCCCCGCGACCGCGCGCGAGAGCATGGCCCGGCCGGTGACCTCCAGCGAGCGCGCGCGTATCGCCTCCGCGATGCCGGGGGCTTCGCGCTCGCAGACGGCACGCGTCGCCTCGGGCGTGACGTCACGCAGCGAGAAACCGGTGCCGCCGCAGGTCAGCACGATGTCGGCGTGTTCGTCGTCGCAGGCCGTGATCAGCGCTGACTCGATCGCCGGGCGCTCGTCTGCCACGATAGCGTGACTGACGACCTCCCAGCCCTTCCTGGCAGCAAGTTCCTTGAGAGCCGCTCCCGCCGTGTCAGTTTCGAAGTCCCGCGTATCCGAGACCGTGATGATCGCCAGTTTCAGTTCCACACGAGCTCCTTCCTGTTGTTGCTCCCACTCATCATAACGCGCTCTGCCTGCCACCTGCTATACTGGCTCTTACCATATTCTCTGAAATCCGGCACTCCTAAGGTCGCCTGCGGCTACGGAGACGGATCGACAGGGTGCAGCGGGAAACGGCTGCATCTCTCGCGTTCAGAAAAGGAGAAGACATGCCCTCATCAAGGCGGGGGCGCCTGCTTGTCGGCGGCGTCCTGATCGCGGTCCTGCTCAGTACCTTGGCCGGCTGCGGAGGTTACACGAAAGAATCCATCCCCCCTCCCTACAGGAAAACGGTCAACCTGACGCTCGCCTCGACCACCTCGACTCAGGACACCGGGCTCTTCGACGTCCTGATCCCGGCCTTCGAGAAGGATAATCCCGCCATCAAGGTCAAGGTCGTCGCCGTCGGAAGTGGCGAGGCGATCCAGATGGGCAAGGACGGCAACGCCGACGTCCTGCTGGTCCACTCCCCCGCCGACGAGGTGACCTTCATGCAGGATGACTACGGACTGACCCGCAAGGCGCTGATGTATAACGACTTCGTCGTCATCGGACCGGCCTCGGATCCGGCCCATATCAAGGGATCGGCCAGCGCCGCCGCGGCCTTCGCGAAGATCGCCGACAGCGCTTCGCCCTTCGTCAGCCGCGGCGATGCGTCCGGCACCAACAGCAAGGAGCTCAAGATCTGGAAGGCCGCAGGGCTCTCGCCTGCACCGGCAAAGGACCCCTGGTACAAAGTGACCGGCCAGGGCATGGGTGACAGCATCAAGGTCGCCGACGAGACCGGCGCCTACACCCTCTCTGACCGCGGTACGTATCTGAAGATGCGTGCCGCCGGCGCGACCAAAGCCGCCGTCCTGGTCGAGGGCGGCAAGGACCTGCTCAACCACTACCACGTGATCGTGGTCAGGGACGCCCGTCGTCTTGACGCCGCCAAGACCTTCTCGAGCTGGATCACCGGGCCCCGGGGTCAGGCCGTCATCAGGGACTTCGGCGCCAGGGACTACGGCAGACCGCTCTTCATCCTTGAGAAGAGCGTCGGTCAGGAAGAGGACCAGTGAACCTCGGCGGCCTGACACTCTTCACGAACGCCTTCCGTCAGGGTTTCCAGACCCTGTTCCACTCGGCAGCGGCGCCTGTCGGCTCAGGCGGGGTGGACCTGCTCAACATCATCTTCACTTCGCTGCGCGTCTCGCTGTTGGCCACGGTCATCGCGCTTCTGATCGGCATCCCTGCCGGTTACTGGCTGGGGACCAGACGCTCGATCGGGCGCCTGGCCGCCCTTGCCATCGCCAACGCCGGTATGGGCCTGCCGCCCACCGTGGCGGGACTCTTCGTCGCGATGCTGCTCTCACGCTACGGGCTCTTCGGCCCCTTGAGCCTGCTCTACACGAAGACCGCCATCGTCATCGTGCAGACCGTGATCGCCACCCCGGTGGTCGCGGCGCTCGTGGCCTCGGGCGTGGCGGCGGTCCCGGCGCAGCTGCGCCTGCAGGTCCGCTCGCTCGGCGCCTCGCACCTGCAGGAGATCGCAGCGACCTTAAGGGAGGCCCGGCTCACGATGTTCGCGGCCGTGGCCGCGGGCTTCGGCGCGATCATCTCTGAGGTCGGCGCGGTCACGATGGTCGGCGGTAACCTGGCGGGAGATACCCGCGTCATGACCACGGCCATCGTGCAGTTCACGCGCATGGGCGACTATGGACCGGCGATCGTGCTTGCGGTGATCCTGCTGGGCATCGTGCTGCTCGTCAACGTCTTCATCACGATCGAACAGGTCCGCGACGAGCGCTATATGAAAGCGACCCGGCGCGCGCGCCGCATCCGTCCTCCGCAGGTAGGACGATGAGCGAGTTCGCCCACGGGCCCAAGATCCGCGTCGAGGACCTGCGGGTCCGCTACCCCGCCTTCAGCCTCGAGATCGACGCCTTCGAGCTGCCCGCAGGGACCGTCACGGTCCTGCTCGGGCCTTCGGGCAGCGGCAAGTCGACCCTGCTCGGCGTGATCGGCGGCTTCGAGGAGGCCGACGAGGGCCGCCTGCTGCTGGATGGCAGCCTCCTGAGCCCGCAGATGGTGCGCCGTCACATCGCGGCGGTGCTGCAGACGCCGTATCTGATGAAAGGCACGGTCGGCTACAACGTCGGCTACGGCCTGCGCCTGCGCCGCGTCCCGCGCGCCCAGCGCCACGCGCGGATAGCTGCCGTGCTCGATCTCGTGGGCCTCGGAGGCTTCGCGTCCCGCTCGATACTGGGGCTGTCCGGCGGAGAAGCGCAGCGGGTCGCGCTCGCGCGCGGACTCGTGCTGGAACCCGACGTGCTCCTGCTCGACGAACCCCTGTCCTCGCTCGACGAGAGCCTGCGCGCAGATCTCGCCGCAGAGTTCGCCAAGATCCTGCATGCCCAGGGCATGACCGCGCTCTACGTCACCCACAGCAAGGAGGAGGCTTTCATCGTCGCCGACCGCATCGCGCTCCTGCGCGAAGGACGCATCGAGACCTGCGGCGCCCCCAGGGAGCTGCTCAGCGAAGACCAGTCAGAATGGACGCGCTCTTTCCTGAAGATCGAGCCCTGGTGGCTCAAGATCTGACAACGACGATCATGCCGGTATCCCAGACGCGAAAGAACCCGGCACGAGACCGGGCTCTTCCGCACTATGAAGAAACGCCTCCTCTGTGGGAGGGTCTTTGAGGATGTCAGGTCTTGAACAGCCGGGAGTCGATCCGTATGAAGCGCAGGGCCAGACGCGCCCAGGCGCTGTAATAGGAAGAGCGCCCGGAGGCCTTTCCCACGGCGGCAAGGAAGCGCGGGGCCCAGGGATTGAAGGCCTGCTCCATGAAGCGCCGTGTCCGCTCGTAGCTGCGCTCCGGCTGGCGCGCCGCCAGACCCGCCAACTCGCTGAGGAACAGCAGTTCGGTCGCTATATGATCGACTCTCAGCATCTTGCCCTCGGCAAGCGTGAAGCCCGCCTCGTAGTAGTGATCCACCGCCACCCGCGCCGCCTCCCCCAGAAGATGGGGTTTCTTGCCGGGAGCCCAGCAACTGGCGTTGGGGTAGATACGGTCCTGGGCTTCGAAGAGCATCGTATACTCCACGGCGAGCTTACGGGCGACCCGCTCTGAGTTCTGCAGGTGATGCCGACGAAGGATCGTGAGATCGGCCGTGACGTCGCCCAGCTCGACGAGGAGCGGCTCAAGGTCGAAGAAGGTTCGCGCGATGTACGTGAGACTCATGCCGGTCGGCGCATCGTCGAAGACCTCTGCGAACAGCAGATAGCAGCGACGGCGTCCCGGCGCCGCAGCCCTGAAACTCCTCTCGGCCACCGGCAGCATGTCAGCGGACCACTTTCAGATGAGGGGTCGTTTGACGCGGATCGGGTAAGAGCGCCTTGCCGTCCTTGACCACCTGAGCGGCCGCCAACGTGAAACTCGCGTCGACGTCGACCCAGCTCAGGGCCTTCGCATGGCAGGCGGCCACACAGCGCGGTCCGTCCGAGCGGGTGGCGCAGGCATCACATTTCGTGATCGTGCCCGTTTCCAGGTCATAGCAGATCGCGTCGTAAGGGCAGGCGAACTCACAGCGTCGACAGCCGATGCACTTGCCCGGGTCATGGATCACCCGGCCTTCAGCGTCCTTGGAAAGCGCCGCCTGGGGACAGATCGGGATGCAGGCGGGATGCTCGCAGTGGTTACAGGCGAGCGAGAGGAAACAGCGCATCGGGGTCTCAGCGAACTCCCTGGTCCGCACCGCGCGCCGGGCGACCCCTTCCGGCAGCTCATAGCGCAGCTTGCAGGCGACCACGCAGGCCTTACAGCCGATGCAGCGCTTCAGATCTACCACAAAACCTTTACTCATATTCTCCTCCTTGGCTTCAGACGAGCACAGAACGCGCCGGCGCCGGCCTGGATGACTTGGTGACTTTCAGGATCACGTCACTCATCGGCACGGTCGCCGAGGGATCGATCTGTTCGATCATCTCTTTGAGAGTGCGTGCATGGACGAAGGCGTTGTCGTCGGCCCCGACGCCGGCTGAGGCGTGCATGCCGAAACTCCGTGGCGGACCGACCAGCGCGTCGAGCTCCTTCGGGTTCGGGTTCAGCTTGCTGCTCCCGAACTTCCAGTGCCCCCAGCCATGCGCCATCTTGATACAGTCAGGACGGATATGGGCGCTCAGGTGCAGGATCGAGGTCTCCGCCGCTTTGTTGGCCTCAGACTCGATCAGGATGCTGTCGCCTTCCGCAAGCCCCAGGTGTGCGGCCGAGTCCGGATGCATCTCGACTGTCTGAGGTCCGAAGAGCTCGACCATCAGCTCCTCGCTCTTCGACTCAGAGTGACACATACCTTGCTCCCGATAGATGAGCATGTGGAAGCGACCAGAGGCCGGGTCAGCAGAGGCGCGCCCGGGGTGAACGGGAGGCGCGTAGCCCGGGAACCTCTCTGAGATGACCATCGAGGCGCCCTGAGCATCATGTGGCCTGGGCACCGTCGCATACTTGCCGTTCTCGCGCACCGTGATGTCAAGATGGACCTTGCCGGCTTTGAGCTTGCCGTAGTCCTTGAAGGGCTTGGCGTCCTCGTACTTTGGGTAGATCCCCGAGCCGTCCCCCTTGGTCCCGATCTGGGCTGCGACCGCATCGAGCGTCGTCAGCTTCTTCGGCCATCCGGAATCAGCCGTCGCGGCGAGGGCCTTGAGCTGGGCGTTGCTCACGAAAGCTCCGCCCCACTTCTCGCCCTTGAGGGTCCCGTCGACCGTGAGGTACTGCGTGAGCGTGTCGCGGTTCTTCAGGTAGTGGGGATTGGCGCGGCGCCAGACGGCGTCCTGGGCATCGGCATAGGCCTTGTGAGCCTCCTTCCAGGTCTTGAACTTACCGTGAGCGCCTGTGTCCAGGAGCTTCGCGATGCCGTAGAGCACGTCGGGAAGGCCCCGGGTGTCTCCCAGCTTCTCGATGAGCGGCTCCTGCAGCTTGTAGAAGCTGTAGAGGCTTTGACCCGCGTTCGAGTCGCCGGCGACCAGCTCAGTCTTCTCATAGGGCGAAACATCGGGCAGCAGGAGATCGGACATCCAGGCGCCCTCGTCAGCATAGAAGCAGTGGTTGACCACGAAGCACTTCTGCAGGACCTCGACGGTCTGGGCGGTATCGGTGGAGTTCATCGGCCAGTTGTAGAAACTCGTGATGAGCATCCGCACTTTATAAGGATCATCGGCGAGCAGCTGATGCTTGAACACGTCGAAGGTACCCTGCCCTGCCGCCGCTCCGGTCCACTTGCTGCGCTGGTCAAGACGTCCGAACTTCTTCTCCGGCGCCTTGTACTCCGGCTCCGGATAGCCCTCCTTGGGCGGCGGACAGACGTCATCGAAGGCCGGGACCTTGAACTTGCGTCCGAGGATGTCGGCGCCGAGCCGGTCGACGCTTCCCATCAGGATGCCCAGCACCAGCTCAGCGTAGGCGTTGCGCCAGGAGTTCGTGTAGTTTGGCCCGCCGGCGCCGTCACGCTTGTGCGTCATGACGACCGGGCGCCAGTCCTTCATGTTCCCGTCGTTGCAGAACTCGCGTGCCACCCGCAGGATCTCTGTCGCCGGCACCTCGCTGATGTCGGCCGCCCAGGCGGCCACGGCCTCCGGACTTGCTCCGGCGTCCAGCCCGGGCGCGAAGCCGTTGGCAGCGACGAAGGCCAGAAACGCCGTCCACTCAGCCGCCGGCACGTAGCTGTCGATGAAGGAGGCGTTGTACTTGTGGTTCGCGACGATCCACTTGATCATCGCCCAGATCACCGCGCCGTCCGTGCCCGGTTTGATCGGGTGATAGTGCCCGCCGTACGCGACGAGCTTGTTCGCGAGCACCGTGTACTGGGGGTCGAAGCAGCTTCCCTTAGCGCCCGCCTCAAGGGCCTTGATCACGCCCTGCACCGTCGAGTTCTGGGCGCGTCCGACCTGGTCGAAACCAAAGGAGAGCAGATAGGTCGAGTTCCCGAAGTCATGGGTCCACGCGCGCGTACCGGGGTCAGAGATCGCTTCGACAAGCGCCGGCCAGGCCCAGCAGTGCCCCGTAAAGCAGGTTGACTGATGCCCGACCGAGTTCGGCAGCGTGGTCGCCGCGGCGAAGCGCTTGCTCCAGTCGCTGGAGCGCATGACCAGCGCGACGCCCTTGTCACCGTAGTTCTCGACGGTCTCCGCATACCTGCGGGCCGCGATCTCCAGGGCCTCGTCCCAGCTGATCTTCACGAAACCGGGATCCTCATCCGGACCCTTCTTGGGATTGGTGCGCTTCATGGGGAAGAAGATACGGTCGGGATTGAGCGCCTTCTCCGGGCCAGCATAGCCCTTGACGCAGAGGCGTCCCTTGCCATCCTTCCAGCACCCTGCGATCGGATCATGAGGATTACCCCAGAGCTCGAAGTGCTCCCCCCCTTTCGCCAGATAGCTGCACCAGGTGTTGCAGATACGGCAGACGCCCACCGAGTCTTTGAAGAGACCTTTACCCGAAGCGTCCTGCGCCGGGCTGGCCGCCTTACTGCAGGCGGTCAGGAGTGGGCCCATCGTCGATGAGGCGCCGACGACCGCAGCGCCGGTAGCCATGATCTTGAGGAAGCCACGACGGCTGATCTGGCAGCCTGACGTGTTGTTCGTATCCATCTTACTGTCCTGTCCTTTCCTGGTCGTTACGGTACGCGCCCGCGCGATGGCAGGAGACGCAGAAGTCAGTCATATGGCAGTTGTAGCACGTGCGCTGATACGGGATCGGGTGCAGGATATCAGCCGGACCGTTGAAGTGGGTCGGCAGCGTTCTGGAGGTCTTCGTCGCTGGCTTTCCCCGCAGGCGTCTTCCCTGCGCGTCGACAAGAGAGGCATGACCGCCCGCGATGAAGGCCTTCGTATGGTCGGCCGGCGGCGTCTTGGGCTGGGTGACATGGCAGGTCGTGCACGAGCTTATGACTCCGGCGCCGGAAAGCGTGTGGCAACGGAAGCAACCCTCCATCGAGATGAAGTCGGTGTGCAGCGTAGCCAGCTTCAGGCCCGCCTCTTCGTGAGCGACCCGGTTGTGACACCAGGTGCACTGCAGGCCCGCGTCTGCGTGGACCTGGTGCTCGATCTTGATGCCGTCAACGGTGACGGTCCCGGGCTTTGGGGTGTGGCACTGGGTGCACTGCGTCGAAGGGAACTGCTCGATGTCGAGCGCGACCTCGCTTTCGGGGTTCAGCGGCAGGCGATAGGTCCCGAAGATCGCGGGCGGGACCTCCTTGATCCCGGATCCTGCCTTGTGGATCATGAAGGTCACCGGATCGCCGCCTGCGGGAAGATGGCAGGCGATACAGCTCAGCTTCGCGTGAGGAGACTGCGCGTTGGCATCGACCGCATCGTCCATGATGCGGTGACAACCCTGCGTGCAGAACCAGTTCGTCGAGGTCACGGCCAAGGCCAGGGTCAGCAGGAAAAGAGCTATGATCGCGACGACCCCCGTCCATATCAACGCACGTGGTCGCGAGCGCGGGTCTCGATACGCTTCTATCGGATGTTTCATCGCTGGTCCTTTCTGGCATCGCCTTCGGTCGCGTGTGCTATACTCACATTATCCATAGAATTTCACAATCATAATAGAGGTTTCGTATCAATGGATTTTATAGATCGGAGGCCCGCTCATGGGTATGAGTTCACAGCATCTGGATACGTTCCTGACGATCATCGACGAGGGGAGCTTCTCTGCTGCTGCCCATAAGCTGGGTCTGACCCAGCCGGCGGTCACCACGCAGATCAAGAAGCTCGAGCAGGATTGTGGGGCGACGCTCTTCGACCGCTCGATGCGCCAGATCTCCCTGACGGCCGCAGGGACCGCTCTGCTCCCCTTTGCGCGCGCGGCTGCAGATAACGAACAGCAGGCCCAGGACGCACTCGACCTGCTCGACAACACCGTCAGCGGATCCCTGACGATCGCAGCCTCGATCATCCCGGGCTGCTATGTGCTCCCCCACCTTATGGCTGGCTTCGAGGAGACCTATCCGGCTGCACGCTCGCACCTCATCGTCGACACCTCCCACAACTCGATCGAGCGGACCGGGGCGGGTCGCGCGGACCTTGCCGTGACCGATGCGCGGTTCTTCAACCACCGCGTCAACTTCGAGAAGCTCGGCGAGTTCGAGATCATCTGCATCTGCGCTCCCGATAACCCCCTGGCGGCAAGCCCCCGCCCCGTCAGTCTGACGCGACTGCTCCAGGAGGACTGGATCATGCGCAACCCTGATTCCGGACCGCATCGCCTGCTGCAGAGGCTCTGCGCTGACAAGGGTCTGGACTTCGACCGGCTTCAGAAGCGGATGGAGCTCAACACCTGTGAGTCGGTGATCGGCTGCGTCGAGAAGGGGATGGGGATCGCAGCGGTCAGCCGTTTCGCCGCAGACAAGGCGCTGCTCCTGGGGACGATCGCTGAGATCCCGGTCGAGGGGCAGCCCTGGCCCCGGCCCTTCTATATGGCCTTTCCCCCGAAGGTGCTCTCACGGGTCGCCCTGGCCTTCACCGAGTTCCTCAAAGCGAACTATGACGAATCGAAGCCGGTCTCACGCAGCCCGCTGGAGCTCTCGTCGCCGCCGCGCTCCGACAGCGCTCATGGCCCGTCGCGCGGGCGAGCTCGACGGCCCGCTCATAGTCATCGCGCGTGTTGATGTTGACCAGCGTCGCCAGCTGCGGATCGACCTGACGCAGGTCGGCCTCAGGGACCTCGCAGACCCTCAGATCCGGAAACATCGCACTGAAGCGTCGCCGCCCGCTTGCCAGGACCGCTGCAGACACCGGGCCGACGGTCGCTGTGCGATAGAGAGCGAGCAGCGGCTCGGCCCCCTTCTCCCCGACCGGGATCACCACATCGGCGCCCGGGCGGCGCTCCCACAGGAGCCGCACCGCATCGGCAGAGATCCAGGGCATGTCGGCTGCGACCGCCAGCACCCAGGGATAACGAGCCGCCTTCAGAGCCGTGGCCAGACCCCCCAGGGGACCCTGATAGGCGACATCGTCGGTCATGATCTCGGCGCTGGCCGGGAACTGCGCCCGGCACAGCTTCTCCGAGCGGTTCGTGACGACGATGACCTCAGACGCTACGGCAGCGACCGCGCTCACCGCCCGGGCGACGAGCGTCCGCCCCCCGATATCGAGCTGGGTCTTGTCGACGCCCATGCGCAGAGACCGCCCGCCGGCAAGGACGACTGCCGTCAGGGGCAGCCTATGCTTCGCGCCGGTAGACGCCACTCTTCCCGCCCTCCTTGTACTCCAGGCAGATATCGCCGATCTCCATACCCCGGTCCAGCGCCTTGCACATGTCATAGACCGTGAGCGCAGCGACCGCGACGGCGGTGAGCGCTTCCATCTCTGCGCCGGTCCTGGCGGTGACCTTGATGCTCGCCTGGATCTCGATGCCGGCATCTGTCGGCTCAAGCTCCACGGCGACGGCGTCGATGGGCAGTGGGTGACAGAGCGGGATGAGCCCGGCGCATCTCTTGGCCGCCATGATGCCCGCGATGCGCGCCGTTGCCAGGACGTCGCCCTTGGGCACGCTCCCGTCGACGATCGCGGCTCGCGTCCCGGGGCGCATCCTCACCAGCCCCCGGGCACGGGCCATCCTTGACGTGTGCTCCTTGGCGCCGACGTCGACCATGCGCGCAGCTCCGGTCGCGTCGAGGTGCGAGAGACCTTCCGGGTTCTGCGAGTCGAAGACGTCTTTCATGGATCAACCACCTATCTGTGACATGAGGCGACGGGTGCTCTGCAGGCGCCCGTGCTCCTTCGGTTTTATCTCCAGCGCGTCAGCGATGACCGCGTCGATGGCGCTGTCGTCGCCGAGGCGCAAGGCCGCGCGCGCGTCAAGTTCGACGTCCGAGAACAGGCAGGGGCGCAGACGACCCTCCGCCGTCAGACGCAGGCGGTTGCAGCGCCCGCAGAAGTGGTTGGAGAGCGGCGAGATCACGCCGACGGTACCGGCCGCGCCGGCGAAGCGCCAGTAGCGCGCCGGCCCGCCGCCGGCGGGCAGGAAGCTGTCGCCGCCCGCCAGCGGGAGCAAGGGCCCGAGCCCGCTGGCCTCGCCGGTCGCAGAGATCGTTGCGATGACCTCGGCGGAGTCGATGACCTCGTCATCGCGCCAGCCCTGGTTCTGGTAGCCGGAGCTGAGGCCCACGGGCATGTACTCGATGAAGCGGATGTGCAGGGGGCGCTCGATGCTCAGACGAGCGAAGCCGAACAGATCCTGCTGGTACGAGCGCATCACGACCATGTTGACCTTGACCGGATCGAAGTGATACTCAAGGGCCGTGTCGATGGCCGCAAGCGCGCGAGAAAGCTCGCCGAGGCGCGTGAGCCTGCGATAGGCCTCCTTGTCGAGGGTGTCCAAGGAGATGTTGACCCGGTCCAGCCCGCTTGCCTTCAGCTCCGCTGCGAACTTCGGCAGCAGGATGCCGTTGGTGGTCAGCGAGATGTCCTCGATCTGGCCGATGCGCTTCAGCGCTGCGACCAGATCGGCGAGGTCACGACGCACCAGGGGCTCGCCGCCGGTCAGACGGATGCGCCGGATCCCGAAGCGCACCGCGCGGCGCGCGAAGCGCTCGATCTCGTCGTAGCTTAGGATCTCGTCATGACGGAGCTTGTCTGCGACGCCGTCTTCTCCCATGCAGTAGACGCAGCGCAGGTTGCAACGGTCGGTGACCGAGATGCGCAGGTAGTCGATGCTGCGCCCGTACTGATCCTTAGAGGCAGGCATTTTCCTCGATGTCAAGTCTGATGCAGTCGACCTCGGAGTCGGCCGGCACCGGCGCGACGCCTTCTGGCAGGATCATCAGGCAGTTCGCCCGATGCGCGGTCGTGAGCAGCGCGCTCGACTGGTCGCCGCAGAGCTCGGCGACCAGGGCTCCGTCGTCGGTGCGCCTCACCCTGCCTCTGGTGAAGTAGCGGCGTACCTGCTTCTTCTGGATCGCGGTCGCAAGTCGCGCGCGGGTCACGGGACGCTCTAAGTGCTTCTCGCCCCACATCTTGCGGATGGCGGGACGCACGAAGATCTCGAAGCCCACGAAGGTCGAGGTCGGGTTGCCGGGCAGGCCGAAGAACGGTACCGAGCCGACCATACCCATCGTCTGCGGATTGCCAGGGCGCATGTTCACCTTACAGAAGAACAGCTGACCTGTCGCCTCAAGCGCTGGTTTGACGTAGTCGAAGTCCCCGACCGAGACCCCGCCGCTCGTGATGATGAGGTCGCAGCTGACCGCCGCCTCAAGAAGCGCCGCCTTCGTGGCCTCGAGGGTGTCGGTGATATTGGGAAACGCCACCGGTATCCCGCCCGCTTCAAGGACCTGGGCCGCAAGCGAGTAGTTGTTCGAGTTGCGGATCTTGCCCGCAGGAGGGACCGTGTCGATGTCGACGAGCTCCGATCCCGTGGAAAGCACCGCCACGCGGGGACGCCGATACACGCAGACGCGCGCGTGCCCCGTGGAGGCGAGCAGCCCGATGGCCGCCGGCCCCAGGCGCTCGCCGGCGCGCAGCACCGCCTCGCCGGCCTTGACCTCCTCGCCGCGGTGGCGCACGTTCTCGCCCGGCTGGGGGGCACGGGAGAAGCGGACCTGCGAGCCGACTCCGCCGTCGCCTGAGAGTACGGAGGTCTCTTCGACCTTGACCACGGTATCAGCTCCGGGGGGCATCGGGGCGCCGGTCATGATGCGCGCTGCCGTCCCGGCGACCACCTCGGTCTCGCACCAGTCTCCCGCCGCGATATGCGCGATGACCTCAAGGGCGACCGGCGTCTGGTCGCTGGCCCCACGCAGGTCAGAGGCGCGCAGAGCGAAGCCGTCCATGGCCGAGTTGTCGAAGGGCGCCACGTCGATGTCGCTCACGGCGTCTGCGGCAAGCACGCGCCCGCAGGCGTCGAGCAGCTCGACTTCCTCGGGCGCTCGACGCTCGATAAGCGCCAGCCATTGGGCCTTGGCCTGTTCTACTGATAAGATATCCGGCATTGTCGAGAGGATCCTTCCTTACAGCGATTGGCGGAGCCGTGCGGGAATCGCGTGTCTTGGCGGAGCCGTGCGGGAATCGAACCCACCCGAGGAGCTCTTCACCCCTCACAACGGTTTTGAAGACCGCACCGCCCACCAGGACGGCTCCGGCTCCGCGTCGTTATCACATTGTAGCAGGAACACCCGGTGATGGACCCCGGGGGTGACAGGGGGCCGGGTGACAGGAGGGTCAGGGGGGTTGTTCGCGTGGGACCACGGTGCCTGTCCCCCTGGTTCCCGCGAGCGACCCACCGGTGACAGGAGGGTCAGGGGGGTTGTTCGCGTACGCGAGCGACCCCCCTGGGACCACGGTGCCTGTCCCCCTGGTTCCTCCTTCTGGGTTACCTCAGCTGCCGCAGGTCGCCCACACGCAAGGTGACGCCCCGCGCATCGAAGTGCTCGAGCAGCGGGATCGCGTACTTGCGGCTGACGCCCAGGACGTCGCGCAGCTCGGCCGCCGTCAGTCCGTCAGGCGCCCGGCGCAGGGCTTGCGTCAGGGCGTCCTTCGCCTGCTCTATCGCCGCTGGGCTGAAGTAGAGATCGCCGCCCAGGCGGATGAGGCGATCCTCGCGCGTCAGGATCCCCAGCGCCTGGGCGAGCAGACTGCGCTCCACTCCCAGCGCTGCCTGGAGCGCCGTGGGGCCCTCGGGGCTGAGTCCCTGGCCCTGGACGCGCTCTGCGATGCGCTGACAGAGCTCGTCGAGCGTGGCCTGGACACTGGCAGCGGCAGAGGCAAGCGCGACCTTGCCCCCCGCCTTCGTCACTGTCCCCGCCTCCTCCAACTGCTGGAGCATGAGGACGAAGGTCTCCGGATCGGTCCGCTGTCGCGCGCAGACGAGGTCGCAAAGCGCGCCCGTGGCAAGGCCGGTCTGCTGCGGGTTGTCCTCATGCCAGCTGCGTAAGGTCTCCACGATGGTCGCGCGCAGCTGCTCTGCGGCCGCAGACGACAGCCAGACGGTCTCACGGTCCCGCTTGAAGCGGCAGACCTCAGTCTCGGGACAGGAGTTCAGCACAGACGTCACTTCTGAGCGCTCACAACCGAGCTCGGTCGCCACCTGTTCGCTCGTCACCGCGACGCGGGAGCGCTCCAGCGCCAGACGCACACTGCGCGGCGCCTCCCCGTCACGCAGGGCCTCGAGCAGCGCGCGGTCAGCCTCGGACAGACGCGTGCGTAGCCGCGGCGTCGTGTCAAGCACGACTCCCCCGCCGATGCTGTAGAGCGGATCTCCGGCGCGCACGATGAAGCGATCGCCGGCGCGCACCGCCAGCGCCTCGTCCGCGCGCAGCTGGATGAAGCCGGCGGCGCCGGGCGCAAGCTCCCCGGACTCGCCCAGAAGCAGCAGGCGCGCCATGACCTCGCTCGTGCCATGGTGCAGGTGCACGGTCGCCGGCGTCTTGAGCCGGCGCGGGCGGGCGGGGTCGGCGCCGTAGCTGAACCAGGCGTTGAAGCGCCGCACCGGGCGCAGCGCCCCCGGAGTAGCAAGGATCATCCCACGCGCGAGCTCGCCGCAGCCGACCCCCGCCAGGTTCAGCGCGAC
>WQUG01000053.1 GCA_009785855.1 Actinomycetes bacterium | reverse complement strand
CCGCCCCGGCGCTGATGGGCAACACGGTGGTATGGAAGCCCTCGTCAACGGCGACCTTGGCGAACTACCTGTTCTTCCAGGTCCTGCGCGAGGCCGGGCTTCCCGACGGCGTCATCAACTTCGTGCCCTCCCGGGGCGCTGACGTTGACGCGACGGTGGTGCGCGACCCCCGCATGGCCGGTTTCCACTTCACGGGCTCGACCGAGGTCTTCTCCCAGATCTGGCGGGTGATCGGCGACAACATCAGGGCTTACGAGAACTACCCGCGCCTGGTGGGCGAGACGGGGGGCAAGGACTTCATCTTCGCCCACCCCACAGCCCAGGTCAGGCCCCTGGTCGTGGCGCTCGTGCGGGGAGCCTTCGAGTATCAGGGCCAGAAGTGCTCGGCTGCGAGTCGCGCCTACGTTCCTGCGAGCCTCTGGCCTGCCGTCAAAGAGGAACTGCTGGGCGAGATCGAGAAGATCAAGGTCGGCGATGTCTGCGACTTCACGAACTTCATGGGCGCCGTCATCGATAAGAAGGCCTTTGCCTCCATCGCGTCCTACCTCGACTACGCGCGGGAGTCCGCCGACGCCGAGGTCCTGTGCGGCGACTATGACGACAGCCAAGGCTACTTCATCTACCCGACGGTCATCCAGGCCTTCGACCCCAACTTCAAGACCATGCGCGAGGAGATCTTCGGCCCGGTCCTGACGATCTACGTCTATCCCGACGACGGCCTTGAAGAGGCTTTGGCCAGCTGTCGTGAGGCGTCGCCCTACGCGCTGACCGGGGCGGTCTTCGCCCAGGACCGCGCGGCGATCATCCACATGGACGCGGCACTGGCCGACGCGGCCGGCAACTTCTACATCAACGATAAGCCCACCGGCGCCGTGGTAGGGCAGCAGCCCTTTGGCGGAGGCCGCGCCTCAGGGACCAACAACAAGGCGGGCAGCACCTTGAACCTCCTGTGCTGGACCAGCCCCCGGACCATCAAGGAGACCTTCACTCCCGCAGAGACGGTAGAGTACCCCTTCATGGGTACGGAGTAAGCCCAGGATGGATACGCGCGACTAGTATGGCAACACAGCGCAAAGACCTTGGTTTCGACTACCCCAGGGCGCACAGCCGTATCGGGCCCGCCACGATCGCGCGCGGCGCTGAGGTCGCGCGACGTCTCCAGGAGGAGTACCCGGGCGCGCCGGCGCCCTCGCTGAACTTCCGCGACCCTTACCAGTGCGTGGTGGCGATCTCGCTTTCTGCTCAGACGACCGACGACAACGTCAACAAGGTGCTCCCCGAGCTCTTCGAGCGCTACCCCGACGCCACAGCGCTGGCAGACGCCGACCTCGAAGACCTGGAGCGCATCATCCATTCGCTCGGCTTCTACCACAACAAGGCGAAGAACCTGCTCGGTCTGGCGCGCATGAGCGTCGCGACCTTCGACGGGCAGATCCCGGACACGATGGACGCACTCATCCGTCTGCCCGGCGTGGCGCGCAAGACGGCCAACCTGGTGCTCGCGGAAAGCTTCGGCAAGGTGGAGGGTATCGCGGTCGACACGCATGTCTTCCGCCTCTCGCACAAGCTGGGTCTGTCACGCGCGAAGACGCCGGCACAGACCGAAGGCGACCTCTGCAAGGTCTTCGCTTACGAGCACTGGTACCGTGTCAACTTCGAGATGATCACCCACGGCCGACGGATATGCGTCGCTGGTCGCCCTCAGTGCGGCGCGTGCGTCCTGCGCGACCTCTGCCCCAGCTCTTGTGCGTAGATAACATTTTGACGAGATCCTTGCTCTCGGCGCTGCGGTTATCATGCTACAATATGACGTGTTTGTTGACCGAAGGCGTGTGTGATCTCGTCCGACCCTGCCGCCTGCTCAGTTTCGCAAGGAGTATACGTTATGAACAAGCGCGCGCGTAACCGCCTCATCGGGATCACGGCGATCATCCTGGTCCTGTTGGGACTCTTGTTCGTTACTGTCATGAACAAGAGCGCCGCGACCAATCTCTCCGTCAAGCAGTTCGCTGCCAAAAAGACCGATGGCAAGCGCGTCCAGGTCTCCGGGACGGTGGTCGCTGGCTCCTGGAACAAACAGACCAACCCCATGAAGTTCCAGATCCGCGACTCCGCGGACTCAAAGGGGACCGGGCCGGTGATCGACGTGCAGTACACCGGCTCGCTTCCGGAAACCTTCGGAGATGGGGTCCAGGCCATCATCACCGGCACCTGGATGGCAAGCGGCAGCTTTCTGAAGTCGAGCGATATGACGACGAAGTGCCCGAGCAAATACGCCACAGCGACCGACGCCTATACGGTCGGGGATCTGCTCAAGCGCAAGACCGCCATGGTCGACATCCCCATCAAGGTAGCAGGTGTCGTGGGTCCGGGGAGCTTGGGCGGCCCCGGCACGAGCCCACGCTTCCAACTGCTCAACGCTGCCGGCGCCACCGAGAAGCTGCCCGTCGATTTCGTCGGCGGCTTACCGGACACCGTCAAGGAAGGCGCCAAGGTCGTGGTAACAGGATCGCTCGACGCGCAGGGGACCTTCGTCGCGACGGCCGTCGCGCTGAGTAAGTAGACACACGGATCGGAAGGTAAGGTACGCATGCTGTTATTGGGAAAGATCGGTCTGATCGGCGGCAGTCTTGCCGCGCTGGCCGCGGTGGTCCTCTTCCTGGCGGGGCGCAAAGACGACTCTGCGGCGCTCTCTGCGCGGCGGGGTGGCTACTATGCGACCTTCCTCTCACTGCTGATGTTCACGGTCTCGATCGTGGTGATCGTCGTGGGCTTCTATACGAAGAACTTCGCGATGGCCTATGTCGCCCAGAACCATCCGGTGGGCGGCGGATCTCTGCAGTGGCTCTTCAACCTCTCGGGGCTGTGGGCTGGCAAAGAGGGATCGCTGCTGTTGTGGGCCTGGATCATCACCTTGTTCACGGGGTATATGGCGATCAAAGGCGCCCCGAAGAACGACGACCTCAACGCCATGGCGCTCATGGTGCTCAACATCATCGTCGTGATCTTCGGTGCCATCATGATCTTCTCGAAAGCAGGGGCGAACAACCCCTTCTTGGCCACACCGGCACAGTACCTGGTCAACGGGCAACTGGTCGGGGCGGCGTCCGCCTGGCGGATGAGTCCGCCCTTGCAACACTGGGCGATGATCCTGCATCCGCCGTCGCTGTTCATCGGTTACGCAGGTCTCTCGGTACCGCTTGCCTACGCCTTTGGCGCGCTGATCGTCGGCGATGGCTCCGATCGCTGGGTGCGCGAGTGTGACCGGACGACGATATTCGCCTGGCTGTTCCTGACCGTGGGTATCGCGCTGGGCGCCATCTGGGCCTACGTGGTCTTAGGTTGGGGCGGCTTCTGGGGTTGGGACCCGGTCGAGAACGCCTCGATACTCTCCTGGTTCACAGGAGTGGCGCTCATCCACAGCTTCACGATCTATCGGCGCAAGGGCAACTTCAAGATCTGGACGATGATGCTCACGTCGATCACCTTTATGATGGTCATCATGGGGACCTGGATCACGAGGTCGGGCATCGTAGAGTCCGTGCATGCTTTCGCGACTGATCCGGTCGCGATGGTGGTCTTCACGATACTGATGATCGTCGCCTTTGTCGCGATGCTGATCGCGGTGATCTGGCGCAGGGACCTTCTGCACAACGCCAGCGATTTCGAATCGCTGACGAGCAAGGAGGCCGGCTACTACTTCAACAACCTCTTCATGGTGCTCTCCTCGGTCATCATCGCGGGCATGACGCTTGCGCCTGCCTGGCTCAAGCAGACCTATCCGACGACGAGTTTCGAGACAGTCGCGCGCTATATGGGTCTGCTCTACCTGCTGATCATGTCGGTCTGCCCGCTGCTCAGGTGGGGCAAGACGGGGGGCAAGGCGCTCTGGGACCATGTCAAGTGGCCGCTCGTCGTGACGGTCCTGCCCTTCGGCCTCTTGCTCTGGAACTGGATCGTCAACCTGCGTCCGGTCTACACCGACATGGTCGCGCAGGGAGGCGAGCTTGCCACAGGCTTCACGGTCTATGGTTCGCGCTTCCTCTATGACGCCGTGTCCGTGCTCGGCTTCCTGCTTGCGAGCTTTTTGATCGTCAACACGCTCTTCGTGTTCATCGACGGCGCGCGCAATCGCGCGAAGGCGACCGGTAAGAGCTTCGGCGCCTCGCTGGGCTGGATCATCACGAAGGCCCGGACCCAGTCCGGAGGGATGCTCGTGCACATCGCGGTCGCGGTCATCGTCATCGGACTCGTGGGTTCGGTCATGTATGTGCGTCAATTCAAATCGGCTATACCCGCGACCCCGGGGAGCACCATCAAGATCGCAGACTACACCTTCACGCTGAAGGACCATAAGCAATCAACAGCTGCCAATGGAGATGTGACCGACAAGGCGACCTTCGCTTTGAGGCGAGGCGACAAGGACCTGGGGACCGTGAGGCCCTCGTACACGATGGTCACGGCCACCGGTCAACAGACCTCCAGCGCGGTGATCAAGCCCGGCATATTCGATGACCTCTTCATCTCGTTGCAGGGCTATCAGGCTCCTGAGGCCTCGGGGACCAAGGATGGCGCGCTATCGATGGACGTGCGCATCAACCCACTCATCCGCTTCCTCTGGATCGGCATGGGGATGATGGCCGCTGGGATCGTTCTGGCGGACTGGCCCAAGAAGAAGGCGGTCGGTGGCAGCAAGGCCTGAAGAGGACGCTCCTGCTCTTGAGATCGAGGGGCTCTCGCGCGTTTTCGGAGCGCGCAAGGCGCTCGATGGCGTGAGCTTCA
>WQUG01000052.1 GCA_009785855.1 Actinomycetes bacterium | reverse complement strand
ACCACGCCGACGCAGCGCCCCGGCGAGGCGACGGTGAAGATCGTGCTGGTCGCGAACTACGACACAGAGCGCGCGACCCTGCTGAGCTCAGAGAGCATCGCGTCGGTCGGACGCCGGATCCTCTGGCTGGCCCATGGGATCATCATGGCGCTGCCGCTGCTGGCGCTGGTCGTCATGGTACCGCTGTCGTTCATCAAGAAACTGCAGGGCACTCTCTATCCTTACAACTGGTATGTTCTGATGGCGCTTTGCCTGCCGGTGCTCGTGATGCTGCTCGACCTGCTCGTCGCCCAGATACTGCGCCGCTATTCGCCGGGGGCCAACAACAACGCTTCCGGGGTCGCGGCCCTGCTTTCGATCAGCGAGGAACTGGCGCAGGCGCAGGGACAGAGTTTCTCTACGAGCGCGTCCATGGCTGCGACGCCGGCGGCGGCCTCGCAGACGACCACCGACTTCGAGACGACCCCGCTGTCGACAGCCAGCGCAGAGCCCGGGGCAGCGGCGGTCCCGGCCCCCGGCTCCGGCGCCGCCAGATACGAGGACTATGACGCCCGGTCGACGTTCGCAGACGAGCGGACGCTGGACGCGGAGCAGCGCTCGTCCCGGAGGGCGTCGGCGCCCTTCACGCAGACGACCGACTTCGGTTTCGGAGACGACGCCGATCCACGCGCGGGCGCGGCGCCAGATGACTCCAGCTTCGAGGAGGACATCCGCGCTGGGGGCGGGATGCTGGGCGCTGACGTGATCGGCGGCGCTGCCCCCGATGAGTTCAGCCGGCAGTTCACCGACAGCTTCGGAGCGGTGAGCGTCGCAGGAGACGATAACGCAGAGTCCGGAGCCGCTGACGATGAGTTCATGGCCTATGCCGCTGGCGCGGACATCCCGCGCCGGTCGCGCAGCGCCTCCAAAAAGAAGAAGGGCGGCCTGTTCGGGCGTCGCAAGAAGTCCGACGAGTTCCAGGCCGGCGACTTCGACGCGGCCGACCAGCCGGCCGACTGGCTCGGCCTGGGCGATGACTACAACGCCCGCGAAGAAGGGCGTAAGATCGGCTCCTGGGACAACTTCCCTGCTGGCGACGACGACGACTTCGACGGGGGCCTGTCCTGGAAGGGCGGAAGCGCAGAAGGCGACCTGATCGAGGACGCCGACTACGCCGCTACGCAGGCGGCTCGGATCCGACGCAAGATCTCTGAAGCCCCGACCTCCGGTATAAGCCTGAGCGGCAAGGAGCTGTGGTTCGTTGCGACCAGCGCGCACTCGGTGCACTCACGTGGCATGCGGACCTTCCTGGAGGATCATCGCGAAGAGTTGCGGGGCGCGCTCTTCATCAATCTCACGAGCCTTGGCCAGGGCGCCCTGTACTGGTCGGTCAACGAGCAGGCGGACAAGACCTACAAGAGCTCCGCGCGCCTTACCGCGATGGTGCGCCGGGTCTCGCGCGAGAAGGACCTGCAGGCCAGGCCTTTCAAGAAGGGCAAGGTGCGCACCGAGGCAGGCTGGGTCCTGGCCGCCGGTCTCAAGGCTGTCTCGATCATGCGACTGACCGAGGCAGACGCCCCGTTCGCCGCACAAAGCTCGCAGGACAGCGCCGGCAGGCTCTCTGTCGAGAAGATCGATGAGGTCGTCGATCTTGTGGTCTCTGTGCTCCAGGAGCTCTGATGTATCGTTGCAGAAGCGGATATGTTAGACTGAGCAGGAGCGTGTAGCACGTACGGGTGGCGCGTCTCAGGTAAGGTAAGCGGCTTTTCGAAGCCCGATGCAAGTACAGTAAGATCGGTTCGAGACCAAGGAGGTGATGCACGATGGCAGTAGAAGCATACTGTGTGAAGTGCAAAGCGAAACGGGAAATGGTAGACGCGAAGGAAGCGACCATGAAGAACGGTCGTCCGATGATGAAGGGTAAGTGCCCCTCCTGCGGCACCGTTATGTGCAAGATCCTCCCTTCGAAGAAGTAGTTTTGCACAGATAGGTATGCGAAAGCGCCCGGGGGCTTGCCTCGGGCGCTTTTTCATTTTGAGCAGAGCTGAACGCTTGCTGGCGGCGTTGCTGTGAGGCTCGCGGCGCGAAGGCCGCCACGCCCCCCAGCGCCTTGCCAGCGAACGCTCAGCTCTGCTCAAATATACTCCGCCAAAATATTCTGGCTACGGAAACCGTACAATAGAACACGACATGAACGAGCAACTTCCTGAGATAGAGCGCATGGGTCAGCAGGCGGCGGACTGCCGCGGCTGTGATCTGGCGCTCAAGCGTACCCAGGTCGTCTGGGGCGACGGGCCGGCGACGGCGCGCGTCGTGTTCATCGGCGAGGCGCCCGGGCGCAAAGAGGACGAGGGGGGCCACCCGTTCATCGGTCCGGCGGGGCATCTGCTCGACGAGCTTCTGGAGCGCGCCCATATCACCCGCGCCGACGTCTACATCACCAACATCGTGAAGTGCCGCCCGCCGGGCAACCGGGACCCGCGCGACGAGGAGATCCTCGCCTGCCGCGGCTATCTCAACGCGCAGCTGCGGCTTCTGCGCCCCAGGGCCATCGTGACCTTGGGCGCATTCGCCACGCGGCTGATCCTGCAGACCGGCGCTGGTATCTCGAGCGTCCAGGGGCGCGTCTTCGAGCGCCATGGCTACAAGGTGCTGCCGCTCTATCATCCGGCGGCGACCATCTACGACCTGCTGAAGAAGGAGCCCTTCTTCGCGGCGGCGCCCCTGCTCGATGAGCTCGTCAACGGAGGTGAGGCCTGCGATGCCAGAGATGACGCTTCGTAGCACGAGCACGGAGGAGACCGCGCGGATCGGGCGCGTGCTGGGCGGCCTGCTGGCGCCGCGCGACGTGCTGCTGCTGACGGGCGACCTCGGCGCGGGCAAGACGCATCTGACGCAGGGCATCGCCGCGGGCCTGGACGTCACGGAGCAAGTGACGAGCCCGACCTTCAACCTCGAGCTGGTCTACGAGGGGGGCCGGCTGGTGTTGTATCACTTCGACCTCTATCGACTTGAGGACGAGGACCAGCTCGAGCAGATCGACTTCTTCGGCGTGGCTGGCTCGGGGGGTGCGACGGTCGTCGAGTGGGGGGACCGGTTCGCTGCCGTCGAGCAGATCGCCACGCTGGGCATCGAGCTCAGCTTCGTCTCTGAGGATGCGCGTGAGCTGCGGCTGCGGGCGCTGGACGAGCGCGGCGACGCGCTGCTGGAGGCCTTGCGGGTCCACCTGGTGCTTGAGAAGGCCCACGACTATGTCGCCGACTGAGAAAATCGACCAGGCCCCGTTGTCGGGCGATGCACAAGGGGGAGGCGAGGGGGTCGCTCGACCCGTCGAACGAGCCCCCTCGCCAACAGACCTGCAAAACAAAACGGATTCACCCCCTCTGACAGGGCGCTATCTGTTGACCTGCGACACGGCGGGGGCGACCGTCGAGGTCGGCCTGCTGCGCTTCGCGGTCGACGGCAGTGGGATCGAGCCCCTTTGCGAGAAGAGTATCGAGGCGCCGCGCCAGGCCAACCAGCTGCTGCTTGCGACCATCGACGCGCTGCTGCGCGAGCAGGGTGTGGAGCGCGCCCAGCTGGCCGCGGTCGTCGTCGGCCGGGGCCCGGGTTCGTTCACCGGCGTGCGTATCGGGGTCGCCACGGCCAAGGGTCTGGCCCGGGGTCTGGGCATCCCGCTCTACGGTGTGAGCACGACTGACGCTGTGGCCTGGGCACTGGCGCGCCGACTTGGTCTCCCTCCGTCTGAACCACTGCAGGTCGCCGTGATCCTGGACGCGATGCGCAAGGAAGTCTACCCGGCGTTCTTCGAGCTGGGTGGCGGCCGTGTACTGCGGCGCGCTCGCCCGGACTACGTGACGACGCCCAAGGAGGCGGCTGCGGACATGACCGCATGGCTGGATGCGACAGGGGGCCAGGGACCCTGTCGCATTGCCGGTGCGACAGCACCCCCGGCCCCCTGTCGCATTGCCGGTGACGGGCTGGCGAAGTACGGGGAGCTCTTCTCTGGCACGCCTGTCGAGACGCCGCCTCTGGGCTTTGGCCTGGCGGACGCCTGGCTTGCGGCTGGCTACGGGCGCGACACGGGAGACGCGGCGGCGGTCCTGCCGATCTATACGCGCTATTCCGATGCGGAGGAGACCGAGGCGCGCCGTGAGCAGCGCGCGTTGGAGGCGCCGGACGACGAGTCGGCGCGAAGCCCGCAGCTCAGCATCCGGCCGCTGCTGCCGCTCGACATCGCGGCGATGGCGCAACTGGAGGCAGAGGGCGCGGGAGGGCTCTGGACTGCGGGCCTGCTGGCCTCGGAGTTCGCCGCAGAAGGGCGCATCCTCTACGGCGCCTTCGCGCGCGGGTCAGAGGGCGGCGACCGGCGCCTGGTCGCCTTCGCGCTGTGCGCGGTGCTGGCCGGGGAGCTGCATGTCTTCGACGTGGTCTGCGATCCGGACTTCCGGCGCCAGGGTCTGGCGACCCACCTGCTCCAGGCGTGCTTCGAGCAGGCGCGTGCCCGCGCCGTATGCAGCGTCACCCTTGAGGTCCGGCGCGACAACGAGGCGGCGCGCCAGCTCTACGAGCAGCTGGGTTTCGCGCGCGTCGGGACGCGACCCGGCTATTACCCCGGGGGCGTGGACGCGCTCCTCTACCGCCGCGAGCTGCTCTCGACGCGCGAGGTGCAGCGGCTCTGGGGCCCGGATCGTCCGCCGCGTGTGCTGGCGATCGAGACCTCCTGCGATGAGACCGCGGCCGCGGTTCTGGAGGGCGACCATCTGGTCAGCAACGTCGTGGCCTCGCAGATCCCCTTCCACGCGCGCTTCGGCGGCGTCGTGCCCGAGATCGCGTCGCGCAAGCACACCGAGGCCATCGTGGACACCGCCGAGACCGCGTTGGCACAGGCCGACGTTCCGCTTTCGGCGCTGGACGCGCTCGCCGTGACGGATCGCCCGGGGCTGATCGGGGCGCTCATCGTCGGGCTGGCCTTTGCGAAAGGCCTGTCCTGGGCGACGGGTCTGCCGCTCTATGGCATCGATCATCTGGAGGGGCATCTCTACGCCACTGTCGACGAAGGCGACGCCCTGCACTATCCGCTGGTGGCTCTGGTGGTCAGCGGCGGGCACACGATGCTGGTCGCAGCCGAGGCGCCCGGCGCCTACCGGGTGCTGGGCGCGACGCTCGATGACGCGACAGGCGAGGCCTTCGACAAGGTGGCGAAGGCGCTGGGACTGCCCTATCCCGGCGGTCCGGAGATCTCGCGCCTGGCGACAGAGGGCGACCCAAGGGCGATCGACTTTCCCCGCGCGCTGTTGCACAGCGGCGACTACGCGTTCTCGCTTTCCGGCCTGAAGACGGCGGTCATCACCTGGATCGCCCGCGAGCAGGCGGCCGGGCGGGAGTTGAACCTGCCTGACTTGGCGGCGAGCTTCCAGCAGGCGATCATCGACGTGCAGGTCGCGAAGGCGACGCGGGCCGTCGAAGAGACCGGCGCGCGCGCGTTCTACCTGGCGGGGGGTGTGGCGGCCAACGCGGCGCTGCGTGAGGCGCTGAGCGCGTCCATGCTTGCGCGTGACGTCGAGGTCCACGTACCGCCGCTCGCGCTCTGCGGGGACAACGCGGCCATGATCGGCCGCGTGCTGGTGGCGCGCGCCGAACAGGCCGGGGGGTTGGACGCGCTCCCGAAGCTGGGGCTTGACGCAGAGGCCTCCGCCCACAGCGCCCTGTGACCCGATCCGCTCTGCTGGTGCGACAGGGGGCCGGGGGTGGTGTCGCATGCGACAGGGGGCCGGGGGCGGTGTCGCACTTACGCTATAATAGTGAGCGCGCGAAAAGCGCTTTCACGCGGGTGTAGTTCAATGGTAGAGCGTCAGCTTCCCAAGCTGAAAGTTGCGGGTTCGAGTCCCGTCACCCGCTCCAACTCAGCAATAACTTGTCTGGACTCGAACCGGAAGGTCGTAACAGTCCTGCGGACTGTTACGGGCCGAGCGAAGCGAGGTCTTGCGGATCGCGGAGCGAGACGCGAGTCCCGTCACCCGCTCCATCCCCGGGGCAAACAGTGAGGAAGTATAGTCCCGTCACCCGCTCCAATGCCGTTCGGCGGCGTGTTCTTACGCGCATCTTACACGATGAGGGGTCTTTTTCACGCGCCTCTTGCCAGGGCGCATGAAGCCGTGTAGAGTGAGGTCCTCTCTTTGATCGGTGTGCCCCTGAAAGCGGGACATCATGAACAACAGAAGCTCTCTAACCTGGCGTTGCGGCCAACTGATGACGGCGACGCTCCTGTGCTTCCTGCTGCTGACCTTCGCCTGCGCCCGGGCGGCTTTCGGAGCGGTCAACCCTTCGATACTCCTGGGTTTTCAGCAGGCCTATGGCAGCCCGGCCAAACAGCACCTGGGCGTTGACGTCGCGTTTCAGCCCGGCGCCAAGCTCTTCGCGCCGGTCGACGGGACCGTCTCTTTCATTGGGAGGGTGCCCGGCTCTGCCGGACTGAACGTGACCGCTATCACGATCGAGGAGTCTAACGGAAGCCTCG
The DNA here is from genome assembly GCA_009785855.1 of Actinomycetes bacterium. GTDB lineage: Bacteria > Actinomycetota > Coriobacteriia > WRKU01 > WQUG01 > WQUG01. The sequence goes on along the minus strand of WQUG01000052.1, from coordinate 5,504 downwards.
TGACCCTCAACCCCTTTGCAAGCACAACGGTGGTAAAGGGCGACCGGGTAGGTAAGGGTCAGACGCTGGGGACCCTGAGCGCTGTCGGAGACCCCTCATCAGCAGCTTCACACGCGCATCTGAGTCTGAGGGTCGCGGGCATCTATCGAGACCCGTCAGCGCTGATCGCGCCTGCGCTGGACGTTGCCCCTGTGGTCTCGGCGCCAGTGACGCGGGTGAGCACACCCGCGCCGGTCGCTCCGGCGGCGCCTGCCCCTGCAGCAGCACCCGCGCCTGCGCCTGCACCGGCGCCGTCGCCGGCCCCAGCCCCAGCACCGTCACCGTCACCAGTGTCGGCCCCGCAAGCGGCGCCGACACCAGCACCGGCACCGGCGTCGGTCTCAACGGCAGCCCTGGTCCCAGCCCGGTCAACTGTGCAGGCGCCGCGTGTCTCGCTGCTCATGCGAGCCAAAGCTGCCCTCGCGCGTCTGAACATCGTTCTGCGGACGGCCATCCTGTTCGCAGGAGCTCTGATACTGAGCGCCACGGGCTATGGGATCGTAAGCGCCGCGCGTCGCATCCCTGAACTGATCAGGAGCGCGCGCCTTCTCCTTTCTTCCTGTTTGCAGTCCGTGTTGCATGGTGTTAGTATGGTTAGTCGCACGTTCCTGCTCCGGATAGCGCCTTCCAGCTCCGGGGCCAACAGTCCGAAGGAGGTGATACAGTGAAGGCATATGAGGCATTGGTTATCCTTGACTCGAACTTGTCCGAAGAAGACAGAGCTGCAGCGATCAAGCGCATCTCCGATCTGGTGACAGGTGGCGGAAGTACCCTCGACAACATCGATGAATGGGGCAAGCGCAAGCTGGCCTTTGAGATCGACAAGCACACTGAAGGTGATTACATCCTGGCTGAGTTCCATGCTGACCCTTCGGCGATCGCTGAGATCGATCGTGTTCTGCGCATCACGGACGCAGTAGTCCGTTTCATCATCATCCAGCGCGATGAGAAGAAGTCCTAGGAGGGATACATAATGAGTATCAATCGAGTGTTCGTAACCGGAAACCTGACACGGGATCCAGAGCTGCGCCAGGCGGGATCCTCTATGGTCCTGCAGATGGGTATCGCGGTCAACGATCGTAAGAAGAACCAGCAGACCGACCAGTGGGAGGATGTCCCGAACTACTTCGACGTCCTGGTCTGGGGCGCGCGGGGCGAGAGCCTGTCGCGCTTTCTGCATAAGGGCCAGAAGGTGGCCGTATCCGGCCGTCTTCGCTGGAGCCAGTGGCAGACGTCTGAGGGCGACAAGCGCAGCAAGGTCGAGATCGTCGCTGATGATGTCGAGTTCATGACACCGAAAGACAACCAGGGGGCTCCTGCATCAGGCGGAGGGGCTGCGTCCTACGCACCCCCCAGTGAGCAGGCGCCTTCCGTCGAAGTTCTGACAGAGGATATCCCGTTCTAGTACGAAGGACGCTGAAAGGAGGTTGGTGATGGCAGAATATGCCCATCCACTTCATAAGAAACCCTGCCCGTTCTGCAAGGAGCCGGCAACGGTGATCGACTACAAAGACACCCAGCTGCTGCGTCGGTATATCACCGATCGCGGTAAGATCAAACCTCGTCGCGTGACCGGCGTGTGCACCCAACATCAGCATAAGCTGGCCGTTGCGATCAAGCGGGCGCGCGAGATGGCCCTGTTGCCGTATGCGGTACCCATCATCAGTAATCGCATCGGTCGCGGTAGGTAGGAGGCAAGCCATGAAAGTAATCCTGACCGGAGAGCTGAAAGGCCGCGGAGGCGAGGGCGACGTGGTCGAAGTATCACGTGGTTACGCCAACAACTATCTGCTTCCTCAACGGAAAGCGATCGTTGCGACACCCGGCAACCTGAAGCAGCTTGAGGCACGCAAACACCATATCGAGAAGCGCGAGGCGCAGCGACTGGCGGAAGCCGGTGACTACTCGAAGCTGCTGGACGGCAAAGAGATCGCGATCACCGTCAAGGTCGGTGACGCCGGGCGTCTGTTCGGATCGGTGACGGCGACGATCATCGCAGAAGCGATCCAGGAGACCTACGGTGTCGAGGTGGACCGCCATAAGATCGAGACCCACGGGACGATCAAGACGATCGGGGAGCACCCGGTCGAGATCGCGGTCTATCGTGACATCAAGGCACACTTGAATGTCAAGGTCGTCGGCGAAGGCGCCGAGGAGCCCGGAGAGGCCGAGGCGATGGCAGCGGTCGAGGCTGAAGAGGCTGCTGAAGCGCAGGAGTCTGCGGCTGAAGAGGCCGTTGCAGCCGAGGAGGAGGAGCCTGCCGCCGAGGAGGAGGAGCCTGTCGTGGCCGAAGAGAGCCCGGAGGAGCCTGCCGCCGCCGAATAGCACCGCCGACAAACGGCATCAGAAGGGAGTCCTGCGGGGCTCCCTTTTTGTTGCGAAGTTTGTGGAAAGTGGGGAAAAGCAACAAACCTGCAGCATGGCGCCCCAGCCCTCTACACAGGCGAACATTTGTGCTAGTCTGGTAGTGGTGCTACCCCGGTAGAATATCACCCGGATACTTCCGTATCCGTACCTGAAACCACCGGACGAGAGATCGAAAGACCATGGCAGAGTTGCACACCAAAGACCGTCTACCGAGCATCCAGATCGGCGCGACCAGCTCAAGCGGTGGACGCATTCCGCCGCACGACTTGGATGCCGAGCGGGCCCTGCTTGGGTCGATGCTGCTCTCATCTGAGATCCAGAACGAGGCGCTGACCCTGCTGGGCTCGCAGGACTTCTTCCGCACCGCTCATCAGGTCATCTTCGACGCGATGACACGTCTGGCGTCGCGCAACGAGAACTTCGACGTGCTCTCGCTGGCCGATCAGCTCACGAGTATGGCCAAGCTTGAAGCGGTGGGGGGCCGCGACTATCTGGCCGACCTGTCCACCAGCGTCCCGACCACGGCCTTCTGGGAGCGCTATGCCAACATCGTGCTGCGCCTGTCCACCTACCGGCGTCTGATCAGCGCGGGCACGCGCATCGTCGCTCTGGGCTACGAGACGCCAGAGGATGAGACGACGACCATCAGCGACGCGGAGGACACGCTCTTCAAGGTCACGCAGGAGCGTCTCACCAACGACTTCACCGCGCTGGCAGAGGAGCTGCCGCGCACCTTCAGGCACTTCGAGGATCTTCAGAGCCGTGGAGGCAAGACGGCGGGCGTGCCCACCGGCTTCGACCGGCTCGACCTGCTGACGACGGGGCTGCGGGGCGGCGACCTCATCATCCTCGGAGCGCGTCCATCGGTCGGCAAGACCGCGCTGGCGCTCAACATCGCCGTCGAGTCCGCGCGACAGGGGACAGCGGTCAGTTTCTTCTCGCTGGAGATGGGCATCGCCGACCTCACGGCGCGCGTGGTCAGCTCCGAGGCCTTGGTCAACAGCTGGAACCTGCGCAGTGGCAAGATCCGTGATGAGGACTGGGCCGCCATCACCCAGGCGATGTCGCGTCTTTCGGCGCTGAACCTTGCGATCGATGACTCGCCGTCGCTCAACATCATGGAACTGCGCGCGAAGGCCAAGCGACGCCTGCATGATGCGACCGGCAACAAGCTCATCGTCATCGACTACCTGCAGCTGATGCAGCCGAGCCGACGCAACACAGAGAGCCGACAGGTCGAGATCAGCGAGATCTCGCGCGGCCTCAAGGTGCTCGCCAAGGACCTGGACGTTCCGATCATCGCGCTCTCGCAGCTGTCGCGCGGCATCGAGATGCGTGACGATAAGCGCCCCATGCTCTCTGACCTGCGCGAATCGGGTTCGCTTGAGCAGGACGCCGATATCGTGCTCTTTCTGGACCGCAACACCAAGCCGCCGGCAGACGGCGAGGAGCTCGGCGAGAACCAGGAGGCCAATCTCTACCTCGCCAAGCATCGTAACGGACCGACGGGCACCATCAAGCTCTCGTATATCAACAGATATACTAAGTTCGTGTCGATGGCGTCATCCTCCCTCGCACAAGATTAAACTGGTTATAGACACGACCGCGACCGAACGGAAGGTTGAACATTGGCCGGATTCATCATCGTCGGCGCCCAGTGGGGCGACGAAGGCAAAGGCAAGATCACAGATATGCTCTGTGAGGACTTCGACTATGTGGTACGTTTCCAGGGGGGCAACAACGCCGGCCATACCGTGGTCTTCGAGGGTCGCACGCTCAAGCTGCACCTCATCCCCAGCGGCATCATGTATCCGGACATCGTACCGGTCATCGGTAACGGCTGTGTGGTCGACCCGCCGGTCCTGCTCTCAGAGATGGACATGCTCGAGAAGCAGAACATCAGCTGCGAGCGCCTTGTTATCTCGACCAACACGCACCTTATCATGCCCTGGCATCGCGATCTGGACGGGGCAAGCGAGCATCGTCTGGGCGCCAACGAGATCGGCACGACGCGGCGCGGTATCGGGCCCGCCTACCAGGACAAGGCCTCGCGCCTGGGTCTGCGCATGCAGGACCTCTTCGACCGCTCGATATTGCGCGAGAAGATCGCCAGCGCTCTGGAAGAGAAGAACGATCTGCTGACGAAGGTCTACGGACTGGCGCCCTATACGGTCGATGAGGTCGCTGACGAGTACCTTGCCTACGGCGAGCGTCTCCGCTCCCATGTCACCGAGATCAGTCCGCTGCTCAACGTTGCCCTTGATCGCGGGGACTGGGTACTTTTCGAGGGCGCCCAGGGCACCCTGCTCGACATCGATCACGGGACCTACCCCTTCGTGACGAGCAGCAACCCGACGGCCGGCGGCGCCTGTGTGGGCGCCGGGGTCGGTCCGACCCGCATGGATCGGGTCCTGGGTATCGCCAAGGCCTATCTGACCCGCGTGGGTTCGGGGCCGTTTCCCACCGAGCTCAGCGATGAGACCGGCGCGCGCCTCATCGAGGTCGGCGGCGAGTATGGGACGACGACCGGGCGTCAGCGCCGGGCCGGCTGGTACGACGCGCCCGTGGTCAAGTACGCCGTCGAGGTCAACGGTCTGACCGACCTGGCCATCACGAAACTGGACGTACTCTCCTGCTGCGAGACCATCAAGGTCTGCGTCGCCTACGAGCATCGGGGGAAACGCTACACGACGGTGCCCGGGCATCAGAGCGCGTTCCATCACGCGGCCCCGATCTATGAGGAACTGCCGGGCTGGAAGGTCGACATCAGCGGATGTCGGCGTTTCGAGGACCTGCCAGCTGAGGCGCGTGACTACCTCGGGTATCTCGAGGAACTGGCGGGGGTGCCGGTCTCGATCATCGCGGTCGGGCCGAGTCGTGAGCAGACCATCCTGCGCGACTGGCCGCAGCGGTGATCGTGCTGTCTGAAAGGAAGATGATGGAACTCAACATCCTGGTAGTCGGCAGCGGCGGTCGCGAGCATGCGATCGTACGCAGCCTGGACAGCCATCCCCAGGCGGCGCGCCTCTACGTCGCGCCGGGCAACGGGGGAACTCGCCTGGAGCCGCGTACGGCCAACATCGAGCTGGACACGGGCG